>NZ_CP137559.1:1487500-1787500 GCF_019249725.2 Segatella hominis | reverse complement strand
TGCTATGCAACAAACCTACCTTGTCCTTCCCAATATCAAAGAAAAGCCGTTCATACATAGCATTGATAGAGGCGGTATAAGGTAAAATATAAAATACTCTTCCCATCCCCCTGCTATGTATCTGTTTCCGCAACCAATTCAGTGCCGCTTCAGTCTTACCTGTACCTGTAGGCGCTGTTAAAATAACATTACCCTCTTTATCACCAGCTAATTTCTGATGATCATAAAATGTAATTCTATCAAAGAAAGCAAAATCACTCGAATCAATACAGTTAATCTTTTGGATTCCTGCAGAGGCTAAATGATCACATTGTTTGAGTGCACCTACTAACAATATGTTTTCTATTGTTTGCTCATGCAGTAATCCTTTTGCGTTTCGGATGTAACTCTTTATAATTTTTTTTAGGTCTATTGGACAATGTGTCTTTTGCTCAATATCATATTGCTTCATCAAATTCCAAACAAAGGGAGAATTCAGCTTTTTACATTCGTCATTGTAATCCAATCCGTCATCTTCTAAGCACCATTCATCTTTTGTATAATTTTTATCAATAAAATCATACAAATCTTTCAAAGATTTATGATGTCCTAAAATAGCCAACAAACCTCCACTACCAAGAATATCTCTACTATCAGAATTTTGTGCAAAATACACAGAAAACATTTCATGACGCTGATGATACCATTCATTGTTCTTTCCCAAAAGATACTTTTGGAATTCAACATGTGATTTGCCTGTATCATGCAAAATGATTGCCGTTCTTAACGCTTTCCAAAATTCCATACCATAGCGCACAGTTATATCAGGAAGAGCTTCTTTTAATTGGCAACAAATATGTAAGCAATCATCTATATGTTGCTCCAGAGAAATCTTTGGTTCTGACTTAGCCAGAACCAAAGATTTCGCATTATTTATAATCTTATTCGTCTCCAAAATTCAATTTGTGAAAATAAATATCAATTTCTTTGTTATCAATCAAATCTGTATAAGCTGTTAATGATGTATCGAAATCATCAGCATCATAATTTATGACAGAGTATGGTTGGGTTCCAATATTCTCACGCGGCAACACATTCGTAAAGTATTGAGGTAAAGCTTGAATTGTTCCAGGAAGAAAATGCCCAATAAAAGGAACTATTTGTCCTCTTATTTTGGACGCATTTTTCTTCTCATGTAAATCTCGCTCTGATATAGAACAAATTGTTGCCAAATCATTGCTTCTACCAAGAAGAAGTTGAAAAAAAGGCTGTTTGAAATAATCCACTAGTTTTGTTTTCTTGAGATAAACAAATAGTCTACAACCATAAAGGAATTCTCTTCTTAAAACATTTGATTTGACTTCTTTCTTTGGCACTCCATCTTTTGATTCTATTTGATATATTGTTTCTAAATCTTCTGATTTAGACTGATAGTCAAAATAGTAACCAATTTCTTCGTTCTTAAAATTCAAATACTTTCCTGCACATGCATTAATCAATCCCAATACCGTACTCAGTGGTGGAACACATAAAGTTGGTTGATACCCTGATATAATATTAGGATATCTGAAACTTGCTGTCCACGATGTTATTTCTATACGATATATTCTCATGCTATCTTATTTGGAATTTTAATTGTTCGGAAAATTTATCTATTGCCGCATTTACTGGCAGATATTCGATTCTATCCTTATAATCATCTGCCAATTCTTTCAGTTCTTTATCATAATCATCAAAGAAACCGCTTCTGCGACCAATAAAAACTTTTCCTATAAAATTATCCTTGTATTCATTCAAAACTTCTCGCAAGCCTGTGACATTCAATAAAGCCTGTTCATCTCTCTCACCACGTGATATTGCGATATGCGAGAAGGGATGATTACCCGTATTCATAGAAGCCAAGACTATAAATTTAGGAGTTACGTCTCCCATATTATTTGTCTGCATTGCTCCACCAGAGATATTTTTTAATGATAGAACAGTATCGACGATTCGTTTCTGACGAACAGCTAATGGAAGACGAACTAACTTACCTGTACCAAATGGATCTATAATTTCAGATGCACCTTCTTTGATTGCTTTTTCCTTTAAGGTCTCTGAAATATTTTTGTATCCAGAGCGATTATAGTCAGAGAAAGTACCAACCATATCTACATCCAAAGAAAACATACCTTTCATGATTGCACTGTATTCTTGACGAGCATATGGAACAGAATCCCCATTCTGACGTGCCATACTTGACCAATTTGAAACAGGGCGAACAGAAGCAACAGAAATCAAAGCTGAATTTTTTAGTGGAGAGACACGTGTAACAGTTATGTTTCTTGTTTTTTTCTTACCCTTCTCTTCATACTCTTCAGTTGCAGCTCTCATATATCCAAAGATATCATCGTCTGGATATGTCAAAGGATCAGCAGTGGTAAATGCAATATTCTTATCTCTTATTACTGGTGACAACGTCCAGCCAACGTTCTTTTGCAAAGCTTCTCTCCACCAAAATCGCCAAGCCTGCCCTGAAACATAGACAAAATTAAGTCCATTCTTATATATAGACTTAGTCTTTACTGCATTGTCAAAATTTGACATAGTGTCCTTACCTGCATTGTTTAATGCTACTACATCTACATCCAATAGAACATAGCCTTGTACTTTTATATTTTCTTTCATCATAATTAAATAGTTTTTATAATTCTTTGTTATCTTCTATATTTACTTTCTTCTTTAATTTATGCAATCTTTCATAAATTGCTATCAATAAAACATCCCTCATTTCTTTCCAAGAATCGGAATCAGGAAAGAGATATTCAACATAATCTTTGACTGTAACTATAGCCTCTTCATGTTCTCCATCATAATTAGGCTTCACTATATCAAGATAAAACGTCTTAACAAGAATGAGTTCGTTACAGCATTTAGTTTCGTCATAGCCTTTCCAATATTTCTATCATCGTTATTGGCAATAATAAAGTCGGCCATTTGATTAATTTTTTCTATTGTTTCAACTTTCATTTTTCTTATTTTTATAGCGTAAATTTTTACAATATTAAAATCTAAAATTTCTTTTTTTGAATAAACTAACATTTCTGGAAGAATGGATTTTCCATTTATAAGATTTTTGTAAATCTTATTATCCCAGTATTTAAAGTCATTCTCTGTTACTTTTTTAACTTCTTTTCCTACTATCAAGTTATATTCACCATTTGAAATATACTTTCCGCCTTTTATATAATAATACTGCGAGACAAAATCGCGCCAATTATCACAATATTTGCTTTTCATTACAAATCTGTAGAAATGCCAAATTGGAAAAGGCAAAGAAATAATCTGCAAATCTGGAGAAGCTCCAAAATTAGTATAAAGATACATTCGTAAATCACATTGCATATGTTCCTCAAATTGTATAGTTTTATTCCTTAAAACCTCATCCACAAATCTAAATAAAGCAGTACTTGTTGATGCTGATTTCGATTTAAATACAGACTTAGAAATGTTGTTGTTAATCGCTTCCATATTTCGCCTACAAACTAACTCTGCAAAAAAAGCTGTTATTTCAGGATTACTGCAATTCAACAATGATATACGTCCTTGGAGTTGTTCACAAGCTAATGGTAAGAAAAAGCACCTTATGATAATTTCTTTAGATACCATTATTCCATTTTGAAAATCATGATGAAAGTTAACATATGTACCAGAACCTGTCAAAATAGAATTATTACGTCCAGCAACAAAAACATAACCATATCTTCCTGTTATACGACAAAAGCCTTGCTTGCCGTTTACATTATTAATAAGAGATTGGTAATATTTTAATGTTTCTATTTTTTCTTTTCCTTTAAAAGCTGTTTGGGTAATAGGGGAATTTAAAAAGAAAGCATGAACTTTACCTCCCCATTTATTCACATATATACTTGCAGCTTTCTCGATTAAATCCATCAAATTTGCATCAGGATAATAATGAGAAAACTCTTCTAAAGCATAGCCTCCAGCATCAACAAACGGATCCCCCGTGGGCTTAAAAAGCCATTCATAATCAATGTTTTTATATCTTGTTTCATAAGTCTATTCTTTCATTTTTATAAATCCAAATCCCTGTGAACATTGTTCTCCGACTCCTCCTTCATAAGCTATCTTCATCAATTCCAGAGGTGCTTTCATGCGGAAGGAGCAGAGATATCCACGTACTCTTGATTCGTATGGAGTACTGGCTTTTATTGTTACCAACTTTGACTTGACCTTTTTATCAATCAATTCAAATGAAAACTCCTTATCTTCCATATTTAATGGCTGACCATGAATGCTCTCATATCTTGCTTTCAATCCCTTTAATATGCCTTCAGCAAACATAGGATTGTCAGGAGACAAATATTGCGTTTTGTTATTTTCATGAAGCTTAACACAAATAGGAGACTGAGCTTGAAAAATCATTTCTTCTGATAATTGTGGCATTGGTATAGCCTCTACTCCAACAACATCGAAAGCAACTTGATATTTCTTATTGCCAATAGTAAAGCTTTGATGTGCAAATATACCTTGAATGAACTCTAAAGTACTTTTTTCCGGTATGAAACTAATGTACCATACTGCTCTTTCACCAATGATTTTCAAACACCCTGCTTCTGGCAAAGGTCTTACTTTCTCAAAGATGAAGGGTGAATAACAAAATAGCTTAAACCTCTTTCTTTCATGTAAGAGATAGCCATTTTCATGAAGCCATGATGAATATTGCGTATCAGCTTGCGCCAATATGCGATAAATGACTGCCGACTGCTCGTACTGATAATTAAAGGGCAGCAAGTCACCAAATTTTCTATTTATTTTTAATGTGATTTTAAACTTCATCTTTTTTGTATTTTATTATTGTTTCCACTCTTTTTTCTCTACCTATCGTTTCTGGATAAGCGTAATGTCCTAAGCCAGATTCCCAAGGATTATCTTCCAGATACTCAGCATACCACCATCGTTTGTATTCTGTTTCTATAATGCCAAAGTCACGAGCACTGAGAATCAAAGCACGAAGTGATAAACCATAGACATTCTTAAGATCTATCATTTCTTCCAAGGAAATATTCATCCTTTTTGCTCCTCCCATCTCTTCTATATATGTCTTCTTGGGGAAAATAAAGTAACCTGCAAACAAATCACAACGCTTCTCCAAAGATAATGAAGGATTGTCGGGAAATGTAAAGAGCAAATGAGCCAACTCATGCATGGCTGTATAACGAAGCTTTTCTACCGTAGTCTTGCTTGGTCTCATATCAAGTACGATCAGAGGGTATCTGTGATTTGCCCAGGTGCTTAATCCATAAACAAATTCTGGCAATTCTGCAGACATCACCTTGATTCCTTTTCTCTCTAATAACCGAAGAACACTTGCTATGGGACCGTCACCGCAACGCCATTTCTCTCGTAAAAGGTCTGCTGCCTGTATCGCATCCTCCAAAGTAGAGATCTTCGTCCCTAAAACGGGATTCTTAAAGGTGGAACTGAAACCTGCTTCATGCTCCTTCTCTAAATATTGCTCTGCCCAAAAAGAAAGTTTGGCTTCCAATGCCAACAGTTCTTTTTCAGACATTTTGCCATTGGCATTTGTTCGTAGCGTAGGCATATCTATGTCTATATTGGTTCCCCAAAAATATTTTTCACTGATGCGCAGGGCATTAGCCAAGGCCAACAATGCTGGTCTCTTTGGGCGCATGATGCCTCTTTCATACCGAGATATACTCTGCTTGGTGATGGCTCCGCCTGTTCGCTCTACCAGCTTATCCATGCTTAGTCTCATCATCATTCTTGCTTCATGTAATCGAATTGGAAATTGGTCTTTTGTCATTATGATTCTTTTTTTTGATGACAAAAATACAAATTATTTCTCAAAGTGTAACTTTTTGATAACGTTATTTAACTAAAAATATATAGATATTAGGTTCAGTTGCCATAAATCACCAAAACGTCTCTTGACGATGCATACTACGATCGGTCATTTGGTCAAAGTCATTTCTGGTCAAAATTATTCCCTGTATTCACCATCCATGGTCACAACGAGTTTTCCGCCAAAGCCTGTCCTTGCTTCGATGTGAAGAAGGAATATTCACAATATATTGAGAAAGGGAGTGGGGAATAAATAAACAAGGCGTACGTCCTCATTCAGAGGAGCGTACGCCTTGTGATTATTTCACTTCCTCGCAAACCACCATTTCCGTGCTTTTATACACTATGATAATCTTGTGTAGCTGCGTGGTGGTTTGCGAGGAGGAAATTGAACAGCTGCTTTCGCGCTACTTTATTTGGTATCACGAACTTGGTCTTTCCCTGATAATTTCCTGCGATGGTAACCATTCCGAAGTAGTAGAGCAGACTCACGAAATTATCCGGGTCGCCTATCTGCTCGGCAGGAAAGCCGGTCTTGAGCTCGCCAGCCACAAAGCCGTTTTCTACCAGTTGCTGGATGATAGAGGCATCGTGGGCAAACTCCTTGTCCTTGCGGATGAGCATACGGAGCTTGTTGTAATCCAGTCGGATGTTTTCCTCTATCATATTCTTAGGAAGTCTTCCTCGGTTTCTGATATAATTATCGATGAAATAGAGCACCATGTTGGAATTGTACATGGTGGTTTCGCCGTATGAATCCTTTGCAAAACAATAGTTATCGTACCATGGCTTCATCAGGTCTATCAATTCATCCACGGTGTAGTTGTGGAGATGGAGGGTTTCGGTATAGTAAGTGAGCATTTCGCGCACCTCTTCTTCCGTGAAGCCCGTCATCTCGTTGAACTCGTATGAAAGGGAATAGTTGGTGCCGATGTTGAAACCGCTGGTCAGATCATCCATGGTAATAGGACTGACGCCCGTTACGAAAACTCGCTCTAAGGTGGAATCGGTAGCCGACTTGATGGTGTCGAAGAACTTACGGAGATAACCCATGCCATGAGTTTCTGCCTGATAATTGTTGAGACAGTCTGGTTCTGCCAGGATAGTATTCGTGAAATGGTCGTACTCATCAATAAAGAGATACACTTTCTGTCCTGTCTTCTTACATTCCTTGCAAAGATAGTCCAACTGTTCTACTGCGCCATCCTTCCTGTTCATCTCTTCTTTGATGTTGGCAGGCAGATATTGTGCATACACATCGCAGAAGTAATTAAACTCTGTGTTGCAATGTGCATCGAGTCCCTTCTTGTAATTCTCAAGATTGGCATCCACCACGGCAAAGTTGAGCGAGATAATCAGATAGGTATTATGTTCAGGTGTAGGATTCTCGCCGATATACAATCCTCCAAACAGTTCCTCAAACCTGTCAGCCATATTGATGTCGTAATACTGTTTGAGCATGGAGAGGGTAAGGCTCTTGCCGAAACGACGAGGGCGGATATAGAAGAAATACATGTTGGATCTTTCTATTTCTTCTATAAAATCTGTCTTATCTACATAATAGCAGTCGTCTCTTCTCACGGTAACGAAGTTCATGATTCCGTAAGGGATGCGCTTGCGATAAATGTATTCGCGCTTGGCATTTTTCTTCTTTGTGATATTACTATCCATGAGCGATTCTCCTTATATATTTTTATTTTGTCGCAAAGTTAGTATAAATATTTGGAATAAGCAAATCATCTCGTTGTTTTTGTGTTTTTTAAAACTGCTATAATTTATGGCTGATTTCTTTTTCTTCATCATTTTGTAACAGCCGTGTCGTAAGTTAGAAATATATTCTTCGTATCTTTGCACCCGAATAAAGGCTATGGCCTCATGATGTGTGCTAATATATTAATAATGTGAATATGAAGAAGAAGACAATGGCCCTGCTGCTCTGCGCTATGATGTCTGCAGCGGTGTTTGCTCAGGATGAAAAGAAGGAGGTTGACTGTACTCCGAAGATTGGCGGTACGATACGCTCGAAGTACGAATTCCAGACCGAGGAAGGGGAGGGACGCTTCGAAGTGAGAACTGCCCGTATCAATGTGACTGGTAATGTGACCAAGCAGGTGAGCTACAAGGCGGAAATCGACCTCTGCGATGAGGGCAAAATCAAGATGCTCGATGCTTATACCCGTATCAAACCATGGAGTACGCTCCAGTTTACTATCGGTCAGGAACGTGTGCCTTTCACCATCGATGCGCACCGCTCGCCTCATCAGCAGTATTTCGCCAACCGCTCGTTTATCGCCAAGCAGGTGGGTAATGTGCGTGATGTCGGTGCTGAGGTGGGTTATACCTGGAACGTGGGGTTCCCTATCATCGTGAATGCGGGTGTGTTCAACGGCTCCGGTCTTACCAACCAGAAGGATTACTGGACCAAGGGCATCAACTATTCTGCCAAGGCGCAGTTCCTCTTCCCGAATGTGAATCTCGTGCTGAGTACGCAGAAAATCAAGCCTTCTGACGTGACCGTCAATATGTATGATGCGGGTATTACCTTCCATCGTGGCGGTCTGATCGCTGAGGTGGAGTATCTCTTCAAGCATTATTCCAAGAATGCGTTTCATGATGTGCACGCCTTTGACGGGTTTGTATGTTATGATATTCCGGTGGCCAACCAGAAATGTCTGATCAGGAAGGTTTCTCCATTGGTAAGATATGATTTCATGAGCGACCACAGTGATGGCACCCGATATGGGGCTACGGATGAGGACCCTGGCGTGTTGAAAATCAACGACTATAAGCGCCATCGTGTGACTGGTGGTGTGACGCTCAGTCTTGCCAAGCCTTTCATCTCTGACATCCGTATCAACTACGAGAAGTATTTCTATCGCAACGGCGGTGTGGCCAAGACTTCTGAGAAGGACAAGATTGTAGTAGAGTTTATGACTCGTTTCTAAAAAGATCATATTCTGATATAAATAATAACTTTTGGTTCTGAAAAGTAATTCTCTATTAAGTTTGAATGAATGACGGACGTGCAGCAGTCGCTTTTAGCAGATTGTTGTGCGTTTTTCTTTGTCAGTTCGGGGAAAAGTATTATTTTTGCAGATGGGGTTCTTATATAATGAGAAATTACAAATTAGAAATGAGAAATGAGAAATATGAAAAAACTGGATCATATCAAGGCAATCGCTTTTGATGCCGACGACACCCTCTGGGCCTTGCAGACTTACTTCGAGGAAGTGGAGGCTGAGTACTGTGACTTGCTTTCTGACTATGGAAGCAAGGAGGAAATCTCTGCTGCGCTCTTTGAGACGGAGGGGGGAAACATGGAGGACTTGGGATATGGCGTCAAGGCGTTCACCATCTCATTAGTGGAAAATGCCATCAAGGTGAGCGACGGAAAGGTGCCTGCCCGCGTGATAGGCAGAGCGGTGGAATTGGGAAAGACGCTGCTGAGACTGGATGCCAAACCGCTCGAAGAGGTGGAGGAGACTCTGGCAAAACTCAGAAAGACGGAATATAAGTTGGCGGTCTTTACCAAGGGCGAACTGCAGGATCAGGAGAATAAACTCTGGCGATCGGGACTGCAGCGATATTTTGATGTGGTGAGCATCGTGAGCGACAAGAAACCGGAAGCTTATCGCCGACTTTGTCGTGAGTTGGGCGTGCTGCCGGAGGAATTGGTGATGGTGGGCAACAGTTTCAAGAGCGACATTGCGCCTGCCCTCAAGATAGGAGCTTCTGCCATTCATATCCCATTTCATACGATATGGGCGCATGAAAAAACGGAGGAGTTCGAACATGAACGCCTCCGTCGTATTACTCATTTTTCGGAAATTCTCCATCTCGTTTAGTCTTGTTTCAAGGATTTCTCTCAGATTTCAAGCGATGAACGCATGAACTTTATTTGAGTTCTTCCTTGATTTTTTCCGCTGCTTTCTGGGCTGCATTCTGGGCTGCGGCATTGGCAGTGCGCGCATTGGCCTTGCGGTGATAGCTCTGGATATTGCCCCGAGAATCACGGAGAGCGAGCGAATCATCCTTCATATAGACGAAAGAAAGCGTGTCGTAGGTGGTCTTCTCGTTGAAAACGACATTGTTAAACTCGTATCTTCCTTTCACTAAGATCAGCTTGCCGTTGTAGGCGTGCCACTCTGTGTAAAGGGGAACTTTAGGATATTCCACAGGACTGTCGTCCTCTACCGAACTGTTGGTCGCCACCATTCCCACGGAGCGTGCTTCTCCCATTCGCTTGAGCGTAAATCCGTATTCGCGCGGAATCATGTAGGTTTCCACGATGCTGTCGGGCATATTGGCGAGAATGCGCTGCTGCTGCCTCTTGGAGAGGTGGGTGACATCTCTGAGATGAGGCATCACCTGATAGGTCCAGGTGGCTTTCAGCTTGTCGAGGTCGATGACCATGCTTGCCTTATTTTTTTCCTTGGCAGGGATGATGCAGATCCAGTCGCCCACTTCGATGTTGCCAAATACCTGGCGGTTGCGGTTGGCTTCGAGAATATTATATTTTACAGGATCGCCACCCTGATTGGGGAGTATGATTACTACGGAGTCTGTGCATCCCATGCAGGCAAGTCCGTAGATAGCTTTGTCGCCCTTGGCTGGTTTTGACATGCTGATGGGCAAGTTCTGCTGAGATACCGGTGGCTTGGGACCACGATGGCAGGAAAGCATGGCCAAGGTGGCAAATCCGATGATTAAAAATGTCTTGATTTTCATTATATTTATTCCTTTTGTGGTGCAAAGATAGTGCAAATCGAAGACAATACAAAAATAAAAATGAATATTTTTTGATTTTTTATTGTTGAGATGCCGCCTATCTTATCAAAAGATAGTGCAAATTGCGATAAATACAAAATAAATCCCTAAAACTTTTTATTCTTTGAGAGAAAAATCGTAATTTTGCACGGAGAAAATAATAACTTAAATTTTTGATGTAAAAATGTTGAGTAAGGATAGTAAGATTTACATTGCTGGGCATCATGGCTTGGTGGGTTCCGCTATTTGGAACAATTTGAAGAAACGTGGTTACAATAACTTAGTGGGCCGTTCGCATAAGGAACTGGACCTGACCGACCAATATGCCGTTCAGAAATTCTTCGATGAGGAGCGTCCGGATGCTGTGGTCTTAGCTGCTGCTTTCGTGGGCGGCATCATGGCCAATTCGCTCTACCGCGCCGATTTCATCATGCAGAACATGAAGATGCAATGTAATGTCATCAGCAATGCTTACAGTCATGGTGTGAAGAAGCTGCTCTTCCTGGGTTCTACCTGCATCTATCCGAAGGATGCACCGCAGCCTATGAAGGAGGATGTGCTCCTTACTTCTCCTCTGGAATATACCAACGAGGAGTATGCCATTGCCAAGATTGCTGGACTGAAGATGTGCGAGAGCTACAATCTGCAGTATGGCACCAACTATATCGCTGTGATGCCTACCAACCTCTATGGTCCGAATGATAATTTCCACTTGGAAAACAGTCATGTGATGCCTGCGATGATGCGCAAGATCTATCTGGCTAAACTGATTCATGAGGGCGACTGGCACAGTATTGAGGTGGATATGAACAAGCGTCCGATCAACCCTACTGATAAACTGCGCGAACTCATCGGCGAGGGCAACGTGGATGGTCATAACGACCATGAGCGTATCCTGAAAGCCCTGGAGTTCTATGGTATATATAATAATAAGGTGGTGCTCTGGGGTACAGGTACTCCGCTGCGTGAGTTCCTCTGGAGCGAGGATATGGCGGATGCCAGCGTTCACGTGCTCCTGAATGTAGATTTCAAGGACATCATCGGTATCGAGAAATACAGTTCTGTTTTCTATGGTGCCAAGGTGGACGGTGCCGTTGACCGTAACAATTCTGAGGGTCGTGGCGGTGCCATTCCTTCGCTCGGTGAAATCCGCAACTGCCACATCAATGTGGGTACTGGTAAGGAACTTACTATCCGTGAACTCTCTGAACTGATCGTGAAGACGGTGGGCTTCGAGGGTACGGTGGAGTTTGATGCTTCTAAGCCAGACGGAACTCCAAGAAAGTTGATTGATGTAAGCAAGTTGCACTCGCTCGGTTGGACCCATCAGGTGGAAATCGAGGATGGTGTAGAGAAGCTTTATGAATGGTACCAGAACAGTTTAAAGGACTAAGATATGGAAGTAATCAAAACTGATATAGATGGCGTGCTCATCATTGAGCCTCGCATCTTCAAGGATGCCCGTGGCTATTTCTTCGAGAGTTTCTCTCAGCGTGAATTTGACGAGAAGGTGGCTCCGATACTGGGCCATCCTATCCATTTCTGCCAGGACAACGAGAGTATGTCGTCCTATGGCGTGATGCGCGGACTTCATTTCCAGCGCCCTCCATTCACCCAGTCTAAGCTGGTGCGCTGCGTGAAGGGTGCCGTGCTCGATGTGGCTGTGGATATTCGCAAGGGTTCTCCTACCTATGGCAAGCATGTGGCTGTGGAACTGACCGAGGATAATCATCGCCAGTTCTTTATTCCACGTGGTTTTGCCCATGGTTTTGCCGTACTCAGCGAAACTGCTGTGTTCCAGTATAAGTGCGATGAATTCTATCATCCTGAGGCTGACGGGGGAATCTCTATCCTCGACGAGAGCTTGGGCATCGACTGGAAGATTCCTACAGAGCATGCTATTCTCTCTGAGAAGGATACCAAGCATGATATGCTGAAAGACTTTGACAGTCCTTTTTAAAGGTAAAAAAGTAAAAAGGTAAAAAGGGCTTTGAAGGGGCTTTTGGGGAAATGCTGATAAAGCTGGGTCTAATTGTAAATTGTAAATAGAAATGAATATATTAGTTACGGGTGCCAACGGTCAGCTCGGCAATGAGATGCGTATCGTTAGCAAGAATACTACTGATCATTATATCTTTACGGATGTCAATCAGGTGGAGGGTCTGGAGACTACTTATCTGGATATTACGGATATGGATGCCATCCGAAAGATGGTGAAGGACAATGAGGTGCAGGCTATCGTCAACTGTGCTGCCTGGACCAATGTGGATGCTTGTGAAACCGATGAAAAGTTGGCTGCACTGGCTGAGAAACTGAATGCGGATGCGCCAGAAAATCTTGCCAAGGCTATGAAGGAAGTGGATGGTCTGCTCGTTCAGATTTCTACGGATTATGTGTTTGGTAAGGAACCTTATAATGTGCCTTGCAATCCTGAACAGAAGGGCACTCCTACGGGCGTTTATGGTACTACTAAGCTCCACGGCGAACAGAAAATCATCGCCAGCGGCTGCAAGTATGTCATCATCCGCACCGCATGGCTCTATTCTGAGTTTGGCAAGAATTTCTGCAAGACTATGCTCAACCTGACTGCCACCAAACCGCAGTTGAAGGTGGTGTTCGACCAGTGCGGTACTCCTACTTATGCGCTGGATCTGGCTTATGCCATTGAGACCATCTTAGAGAAGATGAAGACGGCAGAAGCGCAGGAGAAACTGGTAGGAATCTATCATTTCTCCAACGAGGGAGTTTGCTCCTGGTATGATTTCACCCAGATGATAGCAAGAATCTCAGGACATACGGATTGCGACATCCAACCATGTTACAGTTCAGAATATCCATCTCCGGTAACCCGTCCGGCTTACTCCGTGCTCGACAAGCGTTCCATCAAGGAGACCTTCGGCGTGAAAGTGCCTTACTGGGTGGATTCACTTGAGAAATGTATTGCTCATCTGGAGGCTGCCAAGTAATATCCCGAACAGAAAGTAGCTAATTGAAATTATATACTAAAAACATATAGAAATGAAGAATATCATCATAACGGGCGGTGCTGGTTTCATCGGCTCACATGTCGTAAGACTTTTTGTGAACAAGTATCCTGAGTATCATATCATCAACCTCGACAAGTTGACATACGCAGGCAACTTAGCTAACCTCAAGGATGTTGAGGACAAGCCAAACTATACCTTCGTGAAGGGTGACATTTGTGACTTCGATCTGATGCTGAAACTGATGAAGGAGTATCAGGTGGACGGTATTATCCATCTGGCTGCAGAGAGTCATGTGGACCGCAGTATCAAGGATCCTTTCACTTTCGCTCAGACCAATGTGATGGGTACCCTGTCTTTGCTCCAGGCTGCCAAGATCTATTGGGAGAGTCTGCCAGAGGGTTATGAGGGCAAGCGCTTCTATCATATCTCTACCGACGAGGTGTATGGTGCCCTGCAGATGACTCATCCAGAGGGTGTTGCAGCGCCTTTCACAA
This sequence comes from Segatella hominis, assembly GCF_019249725.2. Taxonomy (NCBI): domain Bacteria; kingdom Pseudomonadati; phylum Bacteroidota; class Bacteroidia; order Bacteroidales; family Prevotellaceae; genus Segatella; species Segatella hominis. The sequence continues at coordinate 1,773,408 of NZ_CP137559.1, read as the reverse complement.
CCAAGGCTTCCAGCGGAAAGAACCACGAGGCTTATGGCGAGGAATTCTTCCTGGAGACTACCAAGTATAATCCTCATTCTCCATACTCGGCTTCTAAGGCAAGTTCAGACCATTTCGTACGTGCCTTCCACGATACATACGGAATGCCTACCATCGTGACCAACTGTTCCAACAACTATGGTCCATATCAGTTCCCTGAGAAGTTGATTCCATTGTTCATCAACAATATCCGTCATCGCAAGCCATTGCCAGTATATGGTAAGGGTGAGAATGTGAGAGACTGGTTGTATGTAGTGGATCATGCCCGTGCCATCGATATGATTTTCCACAAGGGTAAGATTGCCGAGACTTACAATATCGGCGGTTTCAATGAGTGGAAGAATATTGACATCATCAAGGTGGTGATCAAGACCGTAGATCGTCTGCTCGGACGCAAGGAAGGTGAGGACCTTGACCTGATCACCTACGTGACCGACCGCAAGGGACATGATATGCGCTATGCGATAGATTCACGTAAGCTCCAGAAGGAGTTGGGATGGGAACCAAGTCTGCAGTTTGAGGAAGGTATCGAGGAAACCGTGAAATGGTATCTCGACAACCAGGAATGGATGGACAACGTGACCAGCGGTGACTATCAGAAATATTACGAGAACATGTATAAAGACAGATAATAAAAACATTTAAATACGAAGGATGACAGTAAACACAACTCACACACAACCGGTGTGGACAGAAATCGAATATACAGCATTATGCAAAAATCCGTATCTATCAACACCATTCTATGTACCTAAGGAATCAAAGGTGTTTCAATGCAAGGAAGATGGTAGCCGCAAGGAAGCGAGAATGCTCTATCTCGTGTTTAAGGCAGCCAATGCTCCTGAAGATGCTGAATGGGAAGACGACCCTATGCCGGGAGAAATCCTGGTGGGAGTGCTGGATGATGACGATGAAGTCATAGAACCAGCCAAGGCAGTTTTCCTGGGTATGGATCTGGAAGATTTCATTGAGGTAACTGATGAGGATGAAAATACCATTACTTTCGACCTTTTCTGGCGTCATGGCGATATAAAGGTGGAAAAGGCGGAAAAGACAAGAGACGGTTTTGTCTGCAAGAAGGAAGATTTCGGCGATGAAGGTCTGCTGGTCACTTTGACTCCGAAGAAGGAGGGGGCGCCTGTCACCATGCGCCTACAGATTCCTTATCTCGGATTCTCGCTTTATGACAAGAGTGGCAACAAGATGCGCGGTGATGTGGAAATCCCACACGAGAAGGTGGATGATTATCGCTATGAATTTGTGGGCGACGATAGCAACGACCGTTTCTCCCTGCATCTGGACAATGATAGGTTGATCTATATGTGTGTGCTTCGCCAGCATGAGGGCAAGTTGGTTGTGCGCGATCAGCGTGATCGCCTGTCTGTGGTGGATGAACTGCCAAGCGAAGGTAAACTGTCTGAACTGATGATGAATGCCCATGAAGCATTGGTCAAGAACAAGAACTACCGTTGGCGTATTACCTTGGGAGGCAGTACGATGGATGAAGGAAGCGAGGAGGAATTTGTCCTGGAGCCTACTGCTTTGGGCAATTATGCCTACGAGCAGTTCCAGAAGGATCCTGGCAAAATAGATGAGTTGGGTGCTCATCTCATATCTTTGGAACAGAAATATGGTTTCCAATGGTTCTGGCTGAATGATGAAGACTGGCGTCATGATGATCCTATGTTTGAAATGTTCATGAAGCAGCTGTTGGCATTCTCCTATATCAATCAGAAACCTATACAGGGAGACCAGTTGCAGGCACGCAACAACAAGCGCAAGATACGTCGCTGCGCCAAGATGATATTGGCTCATCGCGCTGGTGAACTGAATCTCTGGGATGAGGAGGAAGAGGCACGTAAGGAAATCCTGCGTCTCTTCAGCACTTTCCATAAGGAGTTTACCGAGGAACTGGAAAAGGGTGATGAGGAATAGGGGGAACTCTGTAAGAGAAACATTCAGAATCGTAATGAAATGACAAAGGTTCTATCGGTGAAAATCGGTAGAACCTTTATAAAATAATGCAATATTTGCAAAAAAATAGCTGAATAGGCTGATAATTGGATTTTTTTGTCTAATTTTGCACCTTGGTAAATTATGCGTTGCCAGGAAGGGGCTTTCGGGCCTGTTTGATGGCAGCCGTTACTTGATGGAAAATCACTTGCAAAAAATAGATTTGTCAATCATTAGAATATAATACATTAATAAATAATGAAGAAGAAAATTCAGTTCAGTCTCGTTTATCGAGACATGTGGCAGAGTTCTGGTAAGTTCCAGCCACGTAAAGATCAGTTGGCTAAGATTGCCCCAGTTATTATCGAAATGGGCTGCTTTAGCCGTGTTGAGACGAATGGTGGTGCCTTCGAACAGGTAAATCTCCTCGCAGGCGAAAATCCTAACGAGGCAGTTCGCGCTTTCTGTAAGCCTTTCAATGAGGTAGGTATCAAGACTCACATGCTCGACCGTGGTCTGAACGCTCTTCGTATGTATCCTGTGCCTGACGATGTACGTGCCTTGATGTACAAGGTGAAGGCTAAGCAGGGTACTAATATCACCCGTATCTTCGATGGTCTGAACGATGTGCGCAACATCATTCCTTCTATCAAGTGGGCTAAGGAAGGTGGCATGACTCCACAGTGTGCGCTCTGTATCACCAATTCTCCTGTTCACACGCTCGATTATTATATGAATATCGCTGACCAGCTCATCGCTGCCGGCGCAGAGGAAATCTGCTTGAAGGATATGGCTGGTATCGGTCAGCCTGCATTCCTCGGTAAGTTGACCAAGATGATCAAGGACAAGTATCCTGAGATCATCATCCAGTACCACGGCCACTCTGGTCCTGGTCTCTCTATGGCTTCTATCCTCGAGGTCTGCAACAATGGTGCCGACATCATCGATACTGCTATCGAGCCATTGTCTTGGGGTAAGGTTCACCCAGACGTCATCTCTGTCATCAGCATGCTGAAGAACGAGGGCTTTGAGGTGCCTGAAATCAATATGAGCGCTTACATGAAGGCTCGTGCCATGACTCAGGAATTCATCGACGAGTGGCTCGGTTACTTCATCAACCCAGGCAATAAGATCATGTCTTCTCTGTTGCTCGGTTGCGGTCTTCCTGGCGGTATGATGGGTAGTATGATGGCAGACCTCGGTGGTATGCGCCAGACAATCAACAATATCCGCAAGAAGAAGGGTGAGGAAGAATTGTCTATGGACGACCTTCTGATCAAGCTCTTCGACGAGGTAGAGTATGTATGGCCACGCGTGGGTTATCCTCCATTGGTAACTCCATTCAGCCAGTATGTGAAGAATATCTCATTGATGAACCTCCTCACCATGGAGCAGGGCAAGGGTCGTTTCGTGATGATGGACGACTCTATGTGGGGTATGATCCTCGGTAAGAGTGGTAAGATTCCTGGAACCATCGATCCAGAACTCGTAGAACTTGCCAAGAAGCAGGGCCGTGAGTTCACAGACGTAGATGCTCATACATTGCTTTCTAACGCTCTCGATGACTTCAAGAAGGAGATGGACGAGAACGGCTGGGATTACGGTCAGGACGATGAGGAACTCTTCGAGCTCGCTATGCACCCAGAGCAGTATCGCAACTTCAAGAGTGGTCAGGCTAAGAAGAACTTCCTGGCTGATCTCCAGAAGGCTAAGGATGCTAAGCTCGGCAGCACCTTGACTCCAGCTCAGCTCGCAGAATTCAAGCATGCCAAGGCTGATGCGATTGTAGCACCAGTAGCAGGTCAGATCTTCTGGGAGTTCCAGGGCGAGGGTGAGTGCCAGCCTGCAGTAGAGCCATTCATCGGCAAGGAATATAAGGAAGGTGATGCTTTCTGCTACATTCTTGCTCCTTGGGGTGAATTTGAGACCGTTCCTGCAGCTCTTGGTGGTAAACTCGTAGAAATCAATGCTAAGCAGGGCAGCAAAATCCGCAAGGGTGATGTGATCGCTTACATTGAGCGCAACGCAGAATAATGATGGATTATCAAGCAATTATAGATAAGTATTATCCTGAGGATAATGAACTTCGTCATATCCTCATTACACATAGTCAATCTGTAGCGCGAAAAGCGCTACAGATTGTTTCGTATCATCCTGAATTGCAGCTGGATGCCCAGTTTGTCGAGGAAGCTGCTATGCTCCACGACTTGGGAATCTTCCTGACGGATGCTCCTGGCATACAGTGTTTTGGGTCTCATCCATACATCTGTCATGGCCGTCTGGGAGCTGAAATCCTGCGTGAAGAAGGATATGAACGCCATGCACGGGTATGCGAACGCCATACGGGGGCTGGCATTACATGTAAGCAAATCGTAGAGCAGAATCTGCCGCTGCCTCATCAGGACTTCCTTCCCGAAACGATGGAGGAAAAGGTGATTTGCTATGCTGATAAGTTTTTCAGCAAAACCCATCTCGACAGGGAAAAGTCGATAGAAAAGGCAGAGAAAAGTCTCGCTAAATTTGGCGAAGAAGGAGTGAAACGCTTCCAGGAATGGGAGAAATTGTTTGAAATATAACTTCTCAAAAGATATTGAATGAGAAAACAATCAACTATAGCTGTACTGCTCTTAGCTGCTGTCTGCATGATGGTGGCCAATCCGGGTATGCCTTCTAAGAAAAAGAAGAAGGCTATGGCTGATTCTACCGCTATGGCTGTGGGAGACTCTGTATGGGTGGATTCCTTAGGCAATGAAATCAAGGTGGACGCTGCTAATGATACCCTGCAGATGGATTCGCTGCAGAAGGCTATATGGAAACATAATAAAGTGGTCGATGACAGTATCCGACTGGATAGCTTGAATCGCAAGAAATCCGGTGGCGTGGATGCGCCGGTGCAATATACGGCGGAGGATTCTCTCGTCTATGATGCACCTCATAAAGTGGCGCATCTCTATGGTAATTCCAATGTGAAATATACCAACATGGATCTTTCGAGTGACAAGATTACCATGGACATCGACAAGAGCAATGTGAAGGCTACGGGTACCGCCGACTCTACTGCTGAAGGTGGCATCAAGGGTAAACCAGTCTTCAAGATGGGTTCTGATACCTACGATACGGATACGATTGCCTTCAATTTCAAGAGTAAGAAGGCACTTATTAATAATGTATATACAGAGCAGCAGGATGGATTCCTGACGGGTGCCCGATCAAAACGTGATTCTACTGGAGCTATCTATCTGCAACATGGTAGATATACGACCTGTGATGATCCTCATCCTGATTTCTATATTTCTCTTTCCAGAGCGAAAGTGAGACCGGGTAAGGATGTGGTTTTCGGACCGGCTTATCTCGTGGTGTGCGATGTGCCGATGCCTTTGGCAATCCCTTACGGATTCTTCCCATTTACCAAGAGCTACAGTAGTGGTTTCATCATGCCTACCTATGGTGATGAAAGCGACCGTGGCTTCTATCTCAGAGATGGTGGATATTATTTTGCCGTCAATGACAAATGGGACTTGAAACTCCTGGGTGAAATCTACACGAAGGGCTCCTGGGGTATTTCTGCTGCAAGTAATTACCGCAAACGCTATAAGTACTCGGGAAGTTTCTTCTTCAGTTACCAGGATACGAAGACGGGTGACAAGGGAATGCCTGACTTTGCTGAGCAGGAGAGTTTCAAGGTGCAGTGGAGTCATCGACAGGACTCAAAGGCCAATCCTTTCAGTTCTTTGTCGGCAAGTGTCAACTTTGCCACATCCAGCTATGAGCGCAACAATCTCAACTCGCTCTATAATCCGCAGACGATGACGCAGAGTACGCGTACCTCTTCTGTGAGCTGGAGTACAGGATTCTCAAGTATCGGTATGACGCTCAGCGCTACTGCCAACCTTTCGCAGAATATGCGTGACTCCAGTTTGGCTGTGACACTTCCTGACCTCAATATTTCCATAGCCCGTTTCTATCCTTTCCGCCGAAAGAAGATGGTGGGTGACGAGAAATGGTATGAGAAGATTGCGATGAGTTATACTGGACATATCAGCAACTCGATCAATACGAAGGAAGACCAGTTCATGAAGAGCAATCTCATCAAGGATTGGAGAAATGCATGGCAGCATCAGATTCCGGTGAGTGCTTCGTTCACGCTCTTCAAGTACATCAACATCAATCCAAGCTTCAACTTCTCTGACCGTATGTACACCAATAAGGTGACAAAGTCATGGGATGAACAGAAGCAGACTGAGGTGTGCGACACCACCTATGGTTTCCACAATGTTTATAATTGGAACATGAGTGTGGGTATGTCCACCAAACTCTATGGATTCTGGGTGCCTAATCGCAAATTGTTCGGTGATAAGATACAGGCCATTCGCCATGTTATCACGCCAACCGTAAGTTTCAGTTATGCGCCTGACTTTGGTGCTTCCCGTTATGGTTATTGGGAAACTTATCAGAAGACGGATGCCGATGGTAATGTTTCGCTCGTCAGCTATTCTCCATACCAGAATTCACTTTATGGTGTGCCTGGCAAGGGAAAGACCGGAAGCCTCTCTTTCACTTTAGGCAACAACCTGGAGATGAAGGTCAAGAGCGATAAGGACTCTACTGGTTTCAAGAAAATCAGTCTGATAGATGCGTTTGACATCAATATGAGTTACAATATGGCGGCGAAGGTAAGACCTTGGAGCGATATGAATATCAACCTGCGTCTGAAATGGTGGAAGAACTATACGTTCAATATGAATGCGGTCTTTGCTACCTATGCTTATGAACTGGACGAACAGGGAAATCCATACGTCGGTACTCATACAGAGTGGGGTAAAGGTCGATTCGGCCGATTCCAGGGTATGTCGCAGAACCTGTCTTTCACGCTGACACCTGAGAAACTTGCAAAGCTGTTTAGTGGAAAGAGTGATGATGATGAGAAGGACAGTAAGCGTAAGGACCAGGATGAGGATGAACTGGATACTGATATAGAAAGTAATGTGGACGATACCTTGGAGAAGGGAAAGACTGCTGCCAAGAAGAAGAGTGGTAAGGCTAAGACCGACTCGAATGGTTACATGGCTTTCAAGATGCCTTGGTCGCTGACTTTCGGTTATGGTGTTACCATGCGTGAGGATACGCGCAAGGAAAAGTTCAACAAGAAGTCTATGCGCTATCCATACAAGTTTACCCAAACGCTGAATATGAGTGGTAACGTAAGACTGAGTGATGGCTGGAATATCAGTTTCTCATCCGGTTATGATTTCGATAATCATAAAATGAGTATGACTACTGCAAGCTTGCAGCGTGATCTCCACTGCTTCAATATGAGTTGTTCGGTGGTGCTTTCGCCTTATACAAGTTATAATTTTACCTTCCGTTGTAATGCTTCTACATTGACGGATGCCTTGAAATATGATAAGCGCAGCGGTTATTCTAATGCAGTACAATGGTATTAGAATATTTCTGAAATCTAAGAAATAAAATCAAAAGAGGAATGTCTGGTAATAAAGACATTCCTCTTTTTTGTTTCTTCAATCCCTCTATGCTTCCTCCCTCTTCATTCTACTCCTCTCCCTTCATTTTCCTCTCCTTTTTTTCCTCTCCATTATTTCTCTCTTCCTCTTTCTTTTCCTCCTTCCCTTTTCTAAAATAAAGTAAGATGTGTTTTTTTAGAAGTTTTAATTCAAAAAATTTGGAAAGTTCTAATAAAATCCGTATTTTTGTCCCATTGGAATTATTAATAACTATAACCTAATGATATTCATAAGTATGAGAAAAATGTTAGCACTTTCCTTCATGCTCCTGTGTTCGCCAACTCTGTTCGCACAGACTGTAGCCAACATGGATAGCCTGAAGGCAGAAAAGAAAACAACGGCGATTTCCTTGAAGTTGACGGGCAACCTGACCACTCAAGGTAATTCAGATTTCCGGCAAATGAGAGATCTTTGCTGGCAACTCAGAAATGTAGATTTGAGTGAAGCGACTTGTCCTGTCATCCCTAAGAATGCTTTTCATTCTCGCCATCATCTGCAAAAAATTTTGCTGCCTCAAAGAGTGCAGCAGATTGGTTCGCAGGCTTTCTTTGCCTGTGATAACTTGCAGGAACTTCATCTTCCGATGAGTTTAAAGCAGGTAGATGCAGCTGCCTTTTCGGGTTGTAAAAACCTGAAACATATCGTCATCGAAGGAACTCCACAGTTGGCTGAATATGCTTTTGCCCATTTATCGGGTTTACAGACCGTGAAGGTGAATTCCAAGATTCCTCCTCGTGCAGACATCACGACTTTCTATGGCATCCATCGCAGTCAATGTAAGTTAATCGTTCCAAAGGGAAGCGAGAAGGCTTACCGGAAGGCACCGGGCTGGAGTCTGTTCTTTGCTGACATGAAGCAGGCTAAGGAAATATGTGATCCGATGAAATGCCTGATTCCTGTGCCTATGGATTTGCAGGTAAAGAAAGATGCCCACCTACTTCAGGTGCATGAAAATTGGAATATCGTGGCTGCTGATGGTCTTGCGAATGAAAAGGAACAGGCCGAAAGAATCCTTTCTGAACGTGGCTGCTTGACAAACAATAACACTCAGGTGGGAAATTCCAGACAGAAAGCAAACGTAAAGGGTGGAAGCAAAGAACAGTTGACTTTAACGATGGAAATAGATCCTTCTCTTGCTGACGTAGAAGCTTACACTCTCGAAGTTTTGCCGCAAGGAGTAACGATTAAGGGAAAAACGGCAGCTGGTGTATTTTATGGTTTAATGACCTTTGACCAGTTGCTGCGTGGTAATGGGGCAAAGAACTGCTGTGATGCGATTCCTCAACTGTCGCTTTCAGACCAGCCACGTACCCATGTCAGAGAACTGATGGTGGATCCTTGTCGTACTTTTATCCCTTATGAGCAGTTGAAGGCTTTCATTCCTGAGATGGCCCGCTACAAACTAAATGCCATCCATCTGCATCTGGTGGATGACCAGGCTTGGCGTATCGAAATCAAGAAGTATCCTCGTTTGACGGCTGAGGCAAGCAGCAGATGGGGAATGGATGACATGAATATGCCTATCAAAGGCTATTATACGCAAGAGCAGATGCGGGATTTGGTAAGTTATGCTGCGAAATATCATGTGCAGGTGGTTCCTGAAATCGAAATGCCTGGGCATGAAGTGGCTGCTATCAGCGTTTATCCTGAATTGACTTGCCATGGTGTGCAGGTGCCAATCCGAACTACTTGTGGTGTTTCTGATGAATTACTTTGTCCGGGTAATGAGTTCACTTACGAGTTCTTAGGAAATGTTTTCAAGGAATTGGCTGACGTGTTCCCTTCTCCTTATATTCATTTAGGTGGAGATGAGGCAGGTAATCCGGCACTGGATTGTTGGACCAATTGTCCTAAATGTCAGGCGCTGAAGAAAAAATTAGGTATTACCACGACCGACCGTTCTGAGAATTGGAAATTGCAAGGTTATCTCTTCGACCGCATGATAGAACTCTTGCGCAACCGATATCATAAGACTCCGATGTTCTGGTATGAACTGGATTTCAAGAAAATTCAACCGGGATGCGTTACCTTTGCCTGGCGTTCGGGTCTGACAGAGGAAGCTTTGAAGGCTGCCGTAGAAAATAATGCCCGTATTATGCTTTGTCCAGGTGAACATTGTTATTTTGATTATCCTATGGCGAAGGGAGATATGCCGGAAGTGAATTGGGGAATGCCTGTTACCACCCTGAAAGATACGTATCGTCTTGATCCGGGTTGGGGAATGGGTGAAGATTTTGAGAACAACAATCTCTTTGGCGTGGCTGGTACGCTATGGAGCGAGTGCATTAATACACCTGAACGTATCTATTACCAGGCTTATCCTCGTGCCTTGGCTTTGGCAGAGGCGGGCTGGAGCATGCAAAAGAACCGTTCATGGGAAGGTTTTATCCTTCGTATGAAGCCAACTTTGGAGGATATGATGCGTCGTGGCATCACTTTCTCTATGGAATATTAAAATATGACGGAAGAAAATTAATAATAAATAACAAGTAAAATCAGAGTTTCTACTATTAAATTGTTACTTTTGCACCCAAGATACAACAATTAATGGATAAAAGGATGAAAAAGATTACAATGTTTTTGATGCTGGTGATGGTGCTTGCAGTTCAGACACTCTCAGCAAGATCGGCCAAAGATCTTATCAATGAGTATAAGGCTAAGAATCGTGCGGAATATACCTATGTCTCGCCTGCGATGATGCTGCTTGTCAAGGCAGCTGCTGTGAAATACGACAAGGATGTAGCTAAGGCCATTGACAAGGTGACGGGCGTGCGTATTCTCAAGTTGGACGCTTGCAAGACCAAGGTAAAGAAGAAGTTCTTGAAGGAGTTGGATAACGTCGATGAGGAGGAATACCAGCCTTTGGTGATGAAGGACAATGCTTATGATGGCTTCAGGGTATTGGTGAAGATGGATGCCGATGTTTTGTCGGAGGTGGTCGCTTACAAGGCCAACTATGATAACTGTCTCTTGATAGAAGTGGAAGGAAGAATCGCCATGGATGATATTCAGAAACTCTTGGAGGGAACCAAGATCTTGGAGGATTTGAAATAAAAAATCAAAATATGAGGTAAGAAAAAGGCTTTTGCAACCGAGTTGCAAAAGCCTTTTTGTAATTTTGCAGCCGTAAATGAGAGCCTTGAAGAAATGCCAATAAGGATATAATTAAAATGAAAACTTTCTGGAAATGCCAATATAAATATTGAATTTTCAAGAAGGGTTAATAAAGCTATTGAATATAAATAAAATAATGGATTCAACAATGCGATCAATACCGCAAAGTCGTTAATAAAGGTATAGAATATAAATAAAATAATGGAGAAGGCTAAGCCCTCTCCATTATTTTTTGCAAGTCGCTTTCTTCTCCTACTATCCAAAGGATATCTCCTTTTTCAAATGTACGGGTAGGAGCTATTTTCGTTAAGTTCTCTTGTCCTTCTTCCAATCCCACAACCATACAGTTGTATTTATCGCGGATTCCACTTTCAAGAAGTGATTTTCCGCAGAATTCACTTTTACCGCTGATGATGAGTTGTCGTAGTTTCATCTCCCGTTTCTCTATTTCCAGATCTTCTGGTATGAGATCCGTACTGAGCGCGGTTGCAAATTTCTGCAATTGGTCATCATTACCAATGACTTGTAATTTATCTCCTGGGAAAATGACTGTATCTCCGTTAGGAATATTCAGTCGTTGTGAACCACGCATGATACTGCTCATATCTACACCAAACCGTTCACGGAGATGCAGTTCTTTGAGCGTTTTTCCTCCCCATGAAGAATCTTCCGGTACATCAAAATCGCTGATATGGATGTCTCGGTCCAATAAATGTCCTTCGTAGAGTGGTTTCTTCTCGCCGTTTACCTGTGCCATAATGTCCCTTGAACGCAGGTTGTGAATGAAGAGTCTTTCCATCTTGATGCTTCTCTTCTTGGTCCATCTTGATGCTATCATCAGGGAAACGACTGCAATGCCGATGATTATCATGAGCGCATCGGTGAAACGTGTCAGATAATTGCAGATATAGAAGATGAAAGCCAATGCAATAACAAATCTCACGACGATGGTGAAGAGAAGCGGAATCCTGTTGATGCTGCTTTCTACCCATAGGCGTTTCCACTCACTGCTATGGTTCTTTTTCATGATGATGGCACGCAGGAATGGAGCTATCAGCACGAGGGTCAATATGCCTGTGATGGCGTTAGCATACCAATGCAATTTCCAACCAGGGAAAAGACTTCGGGTGAATGGAAGTACGAAGGTAAACATCAATGCGATGACTGCTGCAGTAAGGATGGAATAGGCTACGGTGTTGATGAGCATTTGTCTGAGAAGAGACTTCCATTTGCTCTGCTGAGTCGTAGAGGGATGGCTCATCGCAAAATGATTCAGTATGTTGATGAGTCGTTTCGGCAGATGCTTCTCCATGACTTGATACGTCGGTGTGGCAAGGCGAATCATATAAGGAGTTAGGAAGGTCGTGATGACAGATACGGCAACAACTACTGGATAGAGATAGTTGCTGATAACGCCTAACGACAGACCTAAGGAAGCGATGATGAAAGAAAACTCACCAATCTGTGCCATGGAAAATCCACAGCGCATAGCTGATTTCAGAGATTCTCCACCGAGCATGAAGCCGAAGGTACCGAATATGGCTTGTCCTATGAGTATGCTACCTACCAATGCCAGAATAGGAATGGCATATTCTATCAGAATCTTGGGGTCAACGAGCATACCTACGGAAACAAAGAAGATGGCTCCAAACAGGTTCTTTACAGGTTCCACCAGTTTGATAATCTTTTCTGCTTCGATGGTTTCTGCTAAGATGCTGCCCATGACGAAAGCGCCAAAAGCACTGGAGAATCCTACCTTGGTGGAGAGTACTGCCATGCCGCAACAGAGTCCTAATGCTACAATCAGAAGGGTTTCATTGTTGATAAGTTTGCGTACAGAACGGAGGAAAAGTGGGATGGCAAAGATTCCTACTATAAACCAAAGGACAAGGAAGAAGGCAATCTTTATCACAGAACCGATCATCTGTTCTCCATCAGGGTTGTTGCCTCCAGCAATGGCCGACAGCATCACCATCATGACAATGGCAAGTATGTCTTCCAGTATCAGAACGCTCATCACCATGCCCGCAAACTTCTGTTGCCGCAGTCCCATATCATCAAAAGCCTTGTAAATAATGGTGGTGGAACTCATGGCAAGCATACCGCCAAGGAAAATACAGTCCATCTTGCTCCACCCAAAGCCATGACCTATGCTGATGCCGAGCATCATCATGAAGAACACGATGACTACGGTTGCAATGATAGGGGAGGCTCCCATTTTTACGATTTTCTTGAAAGAGAAGTCAAGACCGAGTGAGAATAGGGTAAAGATAACTCCGATATCTGCCCAAGTCTTGATATCTGTTTCATCAATGACCGACATGGTATAGGGCATGTGAGGTGAAACAAGAAAACCGGCAACGATGTATCCTAACACAAGGGGTTGCTTGAGCTTCTTGAAAATGATGGTTACGATGCCTGCAACCATCAGTATGAGTGCCAAATCTTTTACTAAAAATGGAATTTCTGCCATTCGAAAGAAAATTAAGTTTGATATGTAAGTGAAAACAGTTTATCGTCTATTGGAGTATTAAGTCATAATATGAAAATAATCTATAGTCCCATCAGCATTCATGCTTTCTGGGATTATAGATTATTATGATTGATACGAAACTTAGTCGTTGTATTCTGCTGTGATTTCCGCAATCTTCACGATGGTCTGTACTACTTTCTCCATTACCTGGATGCTGACAAACTCATGTGGACCATGGAAATTGACACCGCCTGCAAAGATGTTAGGACAAGGAAGTCCCTTGAAACTCAACTGTGCTCCATCGGTACCGCCACGGATAGGTTCTACGCGTGGAGGAACGCCGCTTTCCTGCATCGCTCTCAAGACGATGTCGATGACATGCATGTTAGGGTCGATTTTCTCTTTCATGTTGTAATACTGATCGTAAATCTCAGCCTCACATGTTCCTTCGCCATATTTCTCGTTGATTTTCTTCACGCAGTCAGCAATGAATGCTTTGCGATCTTCAAATTTATCACGGTCGTGGTCACGAATGATATAAGCCAACTTAGCTTCCTCACAGTGGCTTTCAATACCCAGCAAGTGGTAGAAACCCTGATAACCTTCTGTGGTTTCAGGAAGGTCGGTCTCTGGTATCATGTTTTGGAATTCCACCGCAAGTCTGCTTGCGTTGATCATCTTGCCTTTAGCATAACCTGTATGTACACTCACACCCTTGATGCGGATCTTGGCAGCTGCGGCATTGAAGTTTTCGTATTCCAAATCGCCGAGGTCGCCTCCGTCGATGGTATAAGCCCAGTCGCAGGCAAATTTTTCAACATCAAAGTGGTGAGCACCCATTCCGATTTCTTCGTCAGGGTTGAAGCCGACACGTATATCTCCATGTTTGATTTCATCATGGTCTCTGAGATAGCACATAGCCTGTACGATTTCAGCAATTCCTGCTTTATCGTCTGCACCAAGAAGGGTCGTGCCATCAGTTACGATGATGTCCTCGCCTTTATGGGCTTTCAATTCTGGGAATTTATCGACTCTGGAGAAGATGCCTGGACTCAATTCAATATCTTCGCCATCATAGTTGCGGATGACGCGTGCCTTGATGTCCTTGCCACTTGCATCAGGACTGGTGTCCATATGAGATATAAATCCGATGGTAGGTGTCTTTTTCTTGGTATTGCCTTTCAATGTAGCGTAGATGTAACCCATATCGTCCATCTCTACATCGCTAAGCCCCTCCTCTTCCAATTCGTGTTTTAGATACTTGGCGAACTCCAGTTGTTTCGCCGTACTAGGCACACTGTCGGAATCTTCGCTCGACTGTGTGTCAAATTTTGTGTAGTTTATAAAACGTTCTACTAAGTCCATGTTTTTAACTAAATAATGTGATAATTCTTCTGATACAGGATGGCATTCCATTTTAGGGGAAGTGGCTTTCCTGGATAGAGAATGTGTGATCTCGGTGGGACTCAAACCCACGACCTTTTGAACCGGAATCAAACGCTCTATTCAACTAAGCTACGAGACCAAGATATTCATACCTTATTATATATATGCAAAATCTCTTCCATATATACAGTTTGCAGATACGTTTGCAAAATTACTGATTTTATTTGAAATAACCAAATATTTGAGTAAAAAAACTTATTGAGAGGCGTAGGGAAGACTTTTTATTTAGGATAATAAAGAGAAAATGATACGAAAATAGTGCAAATAGATAGTGAAATATTAAAAATCCTATCATTTTGAAAAATAAAATAGAAAAACGCTTGCAGATTAATAATAATTTAGTACCTTTGCACCGTCAAATAGAAAACAGGCGTACTAACCTGCATTTCATTTGTCCCTAAATACATAAAAACAAAGAAAAAATATATATATTATGAGTAATGTAATAAAACCAGTAGGCTATAAGGCACTTCTTGATATGCGCCAAACCGAAATGGGAATCAAACTGATTAAGGAGTTCTTTCAGGCAAATCTTTCCACAGAACTTCGTTTGCGTCGTGTGACTGCTCCTCTTTTCGTATTGAAAGGTTTGGGTATTAATGATGATCTCAATGGAGTGGAACGTCCTGTAACTTTCCCTATCAAAGATTTGGGAGATGCTAAAGCAGAAGTGGTTCATTCTCTGGCAAAATGGAAGAGATTGACATTGGCTGAATATAAAATAGAACCTGGATATGGTGTCTATACCGATATGAATGCTATTCGTGCTGACGAAGAACTCGATAATCTCCACTCTCTGTATGTTGACCAGTGGGATTGGGAGGCTGTGATTGAAAAGAAAGATCGCAACTTGGCATTCTTGGAAGGCGTGGTGCGTCGCATTTATGCTGCTATCCGCCGTACTGAATATCTCACCTGTGAGCATTATCCACAGTTGAAGCCTTTCTTGCCAGAACAGATTCATTTTGTTCATGCGCAAGATTTGCTTGATATGTATCCTGATAAGACTCCTAAAGAGCGAGAGGATGCTATCTGCAAGAAATATGGCGCAGTATTCGTAGAGGGTATTGGTGGTAAGTTGAGTGATGGTAAGAAGCATGATGGACGTGCTCCTGACTATGACGATTGGAGTACTATTGCCGAGAATGGAAAGATGGGGCTTAATGGTGATATTCTGATCTGGTATCCGGTTCTGGAGCGTAGTTTTGAATTGAGTTCCATGGGTATTCGTGTGGATAAGGAAAGCTTGCTTCGCCAGTTAAAGATAGAAGGTAAGGAAGATCGCGAGAAACTCTATTTCCACCAGCAACTCTTAAATGATAAGTTGCCTTTGAGTATCGGTGGTGGTATAGGACAAAGCCGTCTCTGCATGGTCTTGCTTCATAAGGCGCATATTGGTGAAATACAGGCAAGTATCTGGCCTGATGAAATGCGCAAGGAATGTGAGGAAAATGGTATGACTTTGATTTAAAATAAAAATCCTATGGATGTAGCTCGATATGCTTTATCCATAGGATTTTTTAGTTTATCTTAAAAAATAGTTTCTCGTTTTTTTAGATTACTGAAGTTTCGCAAGTGAATAAATATCAACTTGCTTGTTTATAAATATACATATTACGTAGCGTATGGGCAACAGGATTACTTTCGATGAAATCTGCCAGCAACTCTGTAGCATCTATAGAGTAACGCTCTGCTGCTTCCAGAACGAAGTCCAAAATGATAGCCCATATCTTGTCCGTTACGGACAACTCGAGAGTGTCATTGGTAACCTCTGTAAAGAGACCACCGATGGTTTCATACGCTTCAAATCTCTTCACTGTACACAAGATGTTATACTGCATCATTGTCAAAGTGAAGCTAGCAATTTGAGCGGCAAAATGTACAGACTGGCATTTACCAAAGTTCAGCAAGGTCTTGCAATCCTTGTATGCAACTTCGGTAGCCCATCGTCTGGCATAAATACGATACGCTTCAAGGAAGCTAAGAGAAAGGTCTGTGGTCAACAACCCATTCCAGTTTCCCTTGCGTCCTCGTTTGCAAAAGAACAAACGGACTGGCACACCATCCAACTTAACGTCCATTGTACAATAGGTACAGCGAAGTATTTTGTTGTGTTTGCATGCCTTCTCCTTTTGCAGGTGCTTGATGATTTGCTTGGCATTCATCTTGCCATGCTTCGTTGCATAGTTGGTTTTGCCCAGTTTAATCATGCCCAACAGGTGACACTTGATATGTCTGCTGGAAATGAAACGCACAAGCTTAGTGTTTGTAAACCAGCTATCTACGAGCAAGTAATCAAAGCGAACACCTCGCTTGATGGCATACTTGACCATATCTATGGCCTTGTCTGTCTTCTTCATCAGATATTCATCCACACGATCTTTTACCGCTTGCCCTTCGTGGTCCTCGGTATAGCGAGCTTTGCGTTGCTTAGCAGTAAGTCCCTGAACCTTTTGCTTGTCCTTTCCCTCCTCACCATGAAGAGAAAAATCGAGAAAGAGCTGGCTAACGCCATCGGACAACATCATGGTCAGACACTTATAACCAAGGATGCTCTTTTGATGAACATGAGACCAGATTCTTCCTATGAGTTCGGTCGTCATACCAGTCTTAGGTGCATCAGTATCATCAATAATCAAACAAACCGGCTTGTCATGATGAACAGTTGTGCTGCTTGATATCTTCTTTATCAGCTGAAGATTCATTGCATATAGTAACTTGCGCCACTTGACGTTGCCATCATTCATAAAACGATAGAACATGTCTTTATCACAATTGAACAATTTACTCAAGGACGAGTTGGAGTATCGACTCGCATTCTTGACTACGAAGAACGGGAAGAGCATGAGGAGGTTGAGTACCTGCAAAGTGGTGAACTTGCAGTTCTCTTTCTTCTCTACTCCAATCTGGCTGGAGCGTATATTTATATGTTCCATCACACCCATAATGCACTTAATTGCACGATTATCGTCATTTTTTGCGAAAAAGCTTCGCAGATCTGAAATAATTTTTGTATATTTGCTCACGGCTTTGAAGTTTTATCTTTATTGTTTAGCGATTATAAAGATACTCATTTTCTGTGAGTTATACAAACTTCAGAGCCTTTTTTATTCCAAAATTACGTTAAATCACGCTTGTGAATTTTCACTTGCGAAACTTTAGTTAGATTATTGTTTTGAAAAATCTGCCATAGCTGAATTATGCCATGACTAATTTGAATTCCTGTACCAATTTGTCAAGTGCAGGATTTTTCTTTTTCATATCATCGAAGATTTCCCGTTTATTACGTATCTTTCCGATTTCTTCTTGCTTGGCTACACGGTAATTGATAATGATGTCGTCATTGTTCAATCCTAATACAAGTGTACTTCTGATGCGGTTTTTGATTTTTCCGATTTGATCAAGAAGTATCGGATTATCAATGACGATTTCCACCGAAGGATAATCTGTGATTTTGGGAGTCAGCATTTTTAGGCGTTGTGACAAACCATACAGTTCGTTGATACCTTGCATTCTCATACACATACTCATCCATTGACCGTATAAAAGCTCATTATCGAAAGGTTGCTTTTTATCTTCGGCTATTGACGCAGTTTCTGTTGTGTCGCTGATGGCAGAATAATTGTTTTTATCTTCTTCTTTGTGTTTCTTAAGATTCTTGAACGTCATGCCGATACTGCCAAGTTTGATACTTCCCTTAGGTTTGTTGCTTGTTGTAGAAGTATCTTTCGCTGAGGCAGTTTCATTAGTCTCGGATTTTTGGGCAATAGAATGCCCGACAGCAGGAACGGCTTCAATCTTCTTGCTGTCAACTTGCTCTTTACCTGCACCCTGTGAAGCAGGTTTAAGGGGAGCAATCAATTTCTGAAACAGGGATTTTAATCTATGGGGCGTACGCCCCGCACTTGGCACATCTTGATCTTCTGGTTGAGTTATCTGACCTACTTGGATGAGGGTCAGTTCTACCAGCAGGCGCTTGTTTGAACTTTGGCGGTATTGAACATCGCAGTCGTTCATGATTTTTAGTGCCTTATATAAGAAAGGTGTAGGGGCTTTCTGAGCCTGTGCCTGGAATTTGGCCTTTTGCTCTTCACTGGTTTCCAAGAGTGGCAGAGTCTGGGGATCTTTTGCCATCATGACATTACGCACATGTTGGGCAAGACCTTGGACAAGAATGCCTCCGTCGAAACCTTTGTTGAGAATATTGTTCAGCAGCACCATCATCTCGCTCACTTTGTTGGAGAGAGCGAGGTCAACCAAGTTGAAATAGTTGTCGCTATCCAGAACGTTCAGGTCCTCGATTACCTTTTTATAAGTGATGTCGCCCTGACAGAAACTGGCAGCCTGGTCAAAGATAGAGAGTGCATCGCGCATACCGCCATCGGCTTTTTCAGCGATGACAGCCAAAGCCTGTTCCTCATATTTGATTCCTTCTTTTTCTGCTACCATAGCCAGATGCTTAATCGTGTTAGGAACAGTCATTCGCTCGAAATCGTAAATCTGACATCTACTGAGAATGGTAGGCAGAATCTTGTGCTTCTCCGTGGTCGCCAGGATAAAGATGACATGCGATGGTGGCTCCTCCAATGTCTTGAGGAATGCATTGAAGGCAGCAGAACTCAGCATGTGTACCTCATCGATGATAAACACTTTGTACTTGCCAATCTGTGGCGGGATGCGGGTTTGCTCCATGAGAGCCTTGATTTGCTCTACACCATTATTGCTGGCGGCATCAAGCTCAAAGATGTTGAATGAGCGCTGCTCGTTGAAAGCTGTGCAACTTTCGCACTCATTGCAGGCTTCTCCGTCTTCACGGGGATGCTCGCAATTGATAGCCTTGGCAAAAATACGGGCACAGGTAGTCTTTCCGACACCACGAGGACCGCAAAAAAGGTATGCGTGAGCGAGCTTTCCACTCTTCACCGCATTCTTTAAAGTTGTTGTCAAAGCACTCTGTCCAACCACCGTATCGAAGGTCATCGGACGGTACTTTCTTGCAGAAACAATATATTCTTCCATTATTTTTTCTTAAATGATGATGCAAAGATAACAAAAAAATATTATCTTTGCAAACAAATATCGAAATAAATGAGTAAACAATTAGGTGTAATATGGGGCTATCTCTCTCATTATAAGTATCTTATAGTGATTGTTGTGGGCGTTTTGGTAGTAGGTGCAATTGATGACAATAGCATCTACCAGCATGTGAAATACCAGATTCAGATCAATAATTTGCGTTCTGAGATAAAAAAATATACTGCGCGTTATCAGGCAGACACCAAACTGCTGAGGGAAATGCGCGTGGATCCGAAGGCTTATCAGAAAATAGCCAGAGAAAACTATTTCATGAAGGCAGACGATGAGGATATCTTCGTCTTGAGCACCGATTTGCCTAATAATAATAACGAAGAAGATTTAGAAAATGAAACAGTTGAGTAAAATTCAGAGTGCCATATTCCTCTTGGGTGGCGTGCTGATGGTTGTCGGTGCAGGTTGCTATGCGTTTGGATTTATCTATCCTAAAATGTTGCTTTATACCTGTTGGGTGTTCTTAGTAGGTACGGTGCTTTTTAGTGTGATACAAGCCATGCAGTTATACGAAGGAAAATCGTTTGTCATTCATCGTCTGAAGCGCATACAGGCAATGGCGGATATTTGTTTTATATTGTCGGGCATTTCTATGGTTGATACGGTATATGCTTTTGCCCGTAATTGGTTTTCCAACTATGAGACGTATATCACCTACTTTTATAATAAGTGGGTGCTTCTGCTGCTTATCGCAGCTTTGTTGGAATTATATACGACACATCGTATTTCCCGTGAACTGGAGAAGGAATAATGCCAAAAAATACTAAATACAGACGATATTCAATTAAATAGCATAAATTTATTTCCGTACTTCAATTTAAGATTGTACTTTTGTTACCCGAAATACAGACAGATTATGAATAAGATACTTTATGCATTTATCACCTTGTTGGCAATGACATCGTGTGCCAATAGCTACAATATCCAAGGTACGTCTAATGTGAGTACATTGGATGGAAGGATGCTATACCTGAAAATCCTGAAAAACAATGATTTTAAAAATATTGATTCCTGTGATGTTGTGCATGGTCAATTCCATTTTGACGGAAATTTGGATTCTGTGAGAATGGCTAATATTTTCATGGATGATGAGGCTGTCCTCCCATTGGTGCTGGAGAGCGGTGACATTAATGTGAAATTAGATGATGCTCAACAGATAGTTAGCGGCACTCCTTTGAATGATAAACTGTTTAAGTTCTTCAAGAAATACCAGCAGTTGCAGAACCAGCAGATGGAATTGGTGCATAAGCATGACCAGGCTATCATGAATGGTAGTGATATGGAGATGGTAACAAGAAAACTGAATGAGGAAGCTATTCGGTTGGCTGATCAGGAAGATAAACTGGTCACTTCTTTCGTGACCGAGAATTTTGATAATGTCTTGGGCCCTGGAGTATTCTTCATGGTTACCATGAGAAATCAATACCCGATGCTTTCTCCTTGGATTGAGGATATCATGAGTAAGGCTACTGAGCATTTCAAGAATGATCCATACGTGAAGGATTATTATCAGAAGGCTCAGGAAAATGAGCAGATTATGAATGGTACAAGAGATGCAGGACAGGATGCTTCTGCAATGCAAGCACCTCAAGTGGATCCGAATGCAGCTCCTGCTCCAACTGCTAATGATCTGGCTAAACCTACTATTCCGGAGAATCAGGCTGCGGAAGGTAATGGCTTCGGTAATTAATCTGTAGAATTATGATGAGAACATTAATAAAAAACGGAACTATTGTCAATGAAGGACGCTCTTTCTTGGGCGACCTTGTTGTCAATGGTGAACAAATTGAAAAAATATATGAAGGTAAGGCACCTCGTGGAATCTATGATCAAGTCATTGATGCCTCGGGGTGTTTTGTTTTGCCTGGTGTGATAGATGATCATGTGCATTTCCGTGAACCGGGTTTGACACGTAAGGCTGATATTGAGAGCGAGAGTAGAGCTGCCGCCTTTGGTGGTGTGACTTCTTACTTCGAAATGCCTAATACCAATCCTCAAACTACGACTTTGGAGGCTTTGGAGGATAAGTTTGCATTAGGTGCTCAGAAAAGTCATGTTAACTATAGTTTCTTTTTTGGTGCAACCAATGATAATGTAGATTCATTTGATAGATTGGATGTTCATCGTATTCCGGGTATTAAACTCTTTATGGGTTCCAGCACGGGCAATATGCTGGTGGATAAGTATGAGTCTTTGCAACAGATATTTGTTAAAGCCAAGAATTTGGGACTGCCTGTGATGACTCATTGCGAGGATACTGACATCATCAATCGCAATATGGCTGCCTATCAGAAAAAATATGGTGAAGATCCTGATGTGAAATTCCATCCGGAAATCCGTAGTGTAGAGGCTTGTTACGAAAGTAGTAGTCTGGCTGTTAAATTGGCAAAGGAGTCTGGGGCTCATCTGCATATTGCGCATGTGACTACCGCTCGTGAACTTGAATTCTTCGGAAAAGATGAGAATATTACGGGTGAAGCTGTCATTGCGCATCTTTATTTCTCGGATGAGGATTATGCAGACAAGAAAGCTTTCATCAAATGTAATCCTGCTATTAAGACAGTGAAAGATAGGCAGGCATTACGTGAGGCTTTGGCTGATGGGCGAATTTCGGTTGTTGGCACTGATCATGCTCCTCATGAATGGAAAGACAAGCAGGGCGGTTGTGCCAAGGCTGCTTCGGGTATGCCGATGGTGCAATTCTCGTTGGTAAGTATGTTGGAATTGGTGGACGAAGGTGTTCTTTCTATTGAAAGAATGGTAGAGGTGATGTCTCATCATCCTGCCAAACTCTTTCAAGTGGACAAACGTGGCTTTTTGCGCCCGGGCTATCAGGCCGATATTGTTATTGTTCGCCCTCATACTGCTTGGACTGTTCAGAAAGAAATCATCCAAAGTAAATGCGGGTGGAGTCCTATGGAAGGACATGAATACCAATGGCAAGTGGAGCAAACGATCTGTAATGGACACCTTATATATAATAAGGGAGAGTTTGACGAGGCTTATCGTGGCGAAGAACTTACTTTTAGAAAATCATAAATTCTAAGATTTTGAGAAAGGTTTTGACATACGATATTGCGGATATAGTACCGTATATCAATTGGCTCTATTTCTTTCATGCTTGGGGACTGAGTGGTAAGCCTGCAGGCGAAAAAGAAAAAATGAAACAGGAGGCGCTTCTGATGTTGAAGTCTTGGTATGGTAAATATCATACTCATGCTTTGTTTCGATTGATGAAAGCCTGTAGTGATGGGGATGATATCGTCTTAATCGATGATTTGAATGATCAAATCAACGGTCAGACTATTCGCTCGGAGGTTCGTATTCCCATGCTCCGTCAGCAAAAGGTTTCTGCGGATGGGCAACCTAATTTGTGTCTGTCAGATTTCTTGCGCCCCATCTATATGGAAAAGACGGATTGCTTGGGTATCTTTTGTGCTACGGTTGATGCGGAAATTGTGGAGTTGTATCGTCATGATGATTATCAGTCGATGTTGGCACAAACGCTTAGTGACCGGTTGGCAGAAGCCACAGCTGAGCGTATGCATCAGGAAGTTAGAACTACTTTTTGGGGATATGCTGCAGATGAAAAGTTGACGATGGCGCAGCTTCTTCGAGAGGACTATCAGGGTATTCGCCCTGCAGTGGGCTATCCTTCTATGCCGGATACCAGTATCAATTTTATCCTGGATGAAATTCTTGGGATGAAAGAGATTGGTATCAGACTTACTGAAAGTGGTATGATGACGCCCCATGCCAGTGTGTCGGGGTTGATGTTTTCTCATCCCAAGGCACATTATTTTGAACTGGGAAAGATAGGGGAGGATCAGTTGAGAGATTATGCAAATAGACGTGGTATTCCAGTGGAACTCATGCGGCGATTCTTGCAATCAAGTTTGATGAAAAAATGATATATAGAATACTTATACCCATTATATTGGGTATTGTGTTGCCTTATTTATGGATATTCAAGACTGAATTCCAGAAGGTAACTGGTAGAAAAAGGTTTCTGTTGTGGATTCCTGCTATGATAGTTTTGGGATATAGTGTATATTTGGCTTTTCTGCCGAACTTTGTACCGAAAAATCCCTTGCTGGTTGATATCTGGTTCGCTCTGATGGCGGTCTGTGCTGTGCCGGAGTTTGTCTTTGCTTTCTGCAGTTCCTTAGGATGGTGCTGCAAAAGATATTTTCATTTAGAGAAGAATTGGGGACGAACGGTTGGACTCGTTTTGGCTATTGTGGCTTTCGTGACGTTTGTCTATGGATTTACTTTAGGCTTCCGTAAACTGGAAGTGAAACAAGTCACCATATATCTGTCTGATTTGCCAAAGAACTTCGATGGGTATAGAATTGTCCTGTTTAGTGATTTCCATCTCGGTTCCTTTTATGGTTGGAGGTCGGATATTCCCCAGCGGGATATTGACAGCATTCAGGCACAGCATCCTGACATGATTTGCTTTACGGGTGATTTGCAAAATGCACATCCTTCAGAATTAGTACCTTATTATCAGGTGCTTCGTTCGTTGAAAGCAAAGGATGGAGTTTATAGTATCTTGGGCAATCACGATTATAGTTATTATGTTGATGCAGATCCTGATGAACAGGTTGAAATAGAGAAAAGGGTACAGGATTTTGAGCGAAGTTTAGGATGGCAACTGCTGAATAATGAACATCGGGTGGTGTATAGAGGACAGGATTCCATCTATATAGCTGGAACGGAAAATTATGATAAACCGAAGCGGACAAGTGTGGCGAAATCACTTGCATCCATCAAACCGGGAAATTTTATCTTGATGCTCCAGCATATACCAACGCAGTGGAAAGATATGGTTCCTTCCAAAATTAATGAGGTGTATGGATCTAAAGATACGGTTTTAATGGCACCGCAATTGACATTCAGCGGTCATACTCATGCAGGACAAGTTGAGGTCTTGGGCATCCGGCCAACCATGTTTGCCAGTTATGACTATGGTTTGTATGAGCGTGAAGGTTGCCAGCTCTTTACGACTGCCGGATTGGGTGGCGTGATTCCTATCCGTATAGGAGCTACCGCCGAGATTGTAGTTGTCACATTAAAAAGAAAATAAGAATTACCATATAAAAGTATTATCAGCGTAGAAAATATTGAGATTATGAAATATTTATATCGTTTATACCAATTATTGGTGTGCTTGCCTATCTTGGTATTGGCAAGTATTATTACGAGTATTACAACAGTTGTGGGGTGTATGTTAGGTAATGGGCATTTCTGGGGATATTATCCTGGTAAGATCTGGTCACAGTTGTGGATACGTATTCTCCTGTTGCCTGTAAAGGTAGAAGGACGTGAAAATTTGGAGAAAAAGCAGAGCTACGTTTTTGTAGCCAATCATCAGGGAGCCTTTGATATTTTCCTGATATATGGTTTTTTGGGACGTAATTTCAAGTGGATGATGAAGAAAGGTCTTCGTAAGATTCCTTTGGTAGGAGTGGCTTGCGAGTATGCTCATCATATCTTCGTAGATAAAAGCGGACCTTCCAAAATCCGTGCTTCCTATGACAAGGCTCGTGAAGAACTCAAGGAGGGAATGTCGCTGGTGGTGTTCCCTGAAGGTGCCAGAACTTTTACCGGTCATATGGGTGTTTTCCGTCGAGGTGCTTTTATGTTGGCAGACGAACTGCAGTTGCCTGTTTGTCCTCTTACCATCAATGGCAGTTTCCAGGTGAAGCCGCGTATGAAAGATATTTTTTGGGTGTTTTGGCATCCGTTGAAGTTGACTATACATAAGCCAATAGCTCCTATAGGCAGAGGTGCTGACAATATTAAGCATCAGATGACGGAGAGTTATGAGGCAATTATGAATGGTTTAGACAAGGAATATCAGGGTTTTGTAGAAAATCCTGACCAATAAATGAAAAAATAATCAAAAATATAGTGGAATTGTGATAAAAGTCGTATCTTTGCATATCATATTTAACTATAAGAATTATTGGTACTTGATTAATAAAAACTATTATGAAGAGCGATAGCATAGTAATCATTCCTACTTATAATGAGAAGGAAAACATAGAGAAGATCATTCGGGCTGTCTTCGGGCTCGAAAAGCAATTTGATATTCTTGTGATTGACGATGGAAGTCCTGATGGTACGGCTGCTATTGTCAAGAATCTGATGGCGGGTGAGTTTAAGGACCGTCTTTACCTCTTGGAGCGTTCCGGTAAATTAGGCTTAGGTACTGCTTATATCACAGGTTTTAAGTGGGCGCTCCAACAGGGATATGATTTTATCTTTGAAATGGATGCTGACTTTAGTCATGATCCTAATGATTTGCCACGTCTTTATGCTGCTACTCATGATGAAGGGTATGATGTTGCAGTAGGTTCTCGCTATGTTTCGGGCGTCAATGTGGTTAATTGGCCAATCGGTCGTGTCCTTATGAGTTATTTTGCGTCCAAGTATGTTCGTCTGGTTACTGGATTCAAGGTGCATGATACAACGGCAGGATTCGTTTGCTATCGTCGCAAGGTGTTGGAAACCATCGAATTGGATAAAATTCGTTTCAAAGGATATGCTTTCCAAATCGAGATGAAGTTCACTTCTCATAAGATAGGATTTAAAATCAAAGAGGTACCTGTTATCTTCGTCAACCGTCGCGAGGGTGTGAGCAAGATGAATGGAGGTATCTTTGGAGAGGCTTTCTTTGGTGTAATGCGTCTTCGCTTGGATGGATGGTTTAAGAAGTATCCTAAGAAAAACTAAAAAGCGTGACCATACAAGAGATTGAAAATATTTACGGGCGTTCGTCACAGACGAAGGCCCTTTTGGATTTATTGGGGAAAAAACAGATCAAAATGATTTCCCTAAAGGGATTGGTGTGTTCTTCTGCACCAATCTTTTTTGCGTCTGTATATCAACAATTAGGAAAAACCGTACTTTTTGTTCTGGATGATGCTGATGAGGCTGGCTATTTTTATCACGACCTGACACAAATGATGGGACAGGAAAATGTTTTTTTCTTTCCTTCCAGCTATCGTCGTGCCATCAAGTATGGACAAAAAGATGCTGCCAATGAAATCCTTCGAACGGAAGTCTTGGCCCGTTTATCGCAAAATAGAAATTTATTTATAGTTTCTTATCCTGATGCCTTGGCAGAATTGGTTGTTACCAAAAAGAAACTGGATGAGCGCATACTTAAACTTTCTGTTTCTCAAGAGATTGCCTTGAGCAATATTGTGCATACGCTGAGAGATTTTGGCTTTGAGGAGACTGATTATGTTTATGAACCAGGACAATTTGCTGTCCGTGGTAGTATCCTGGATGTATATTCTTATAGCTGCGAATTTCCTTTCCGTATAGATTTCTTCGGAGATGAGATCGATTCCATCCGTACCTTCGATGTGGAAAGTCAGTTGTCGAAAGTCAAGAGGGAATGTATAGAAATCGTGCCTGAATTATCTTCTCTTGAAAGTGAAAAACAACCGATATTTTCTTTTTTGGGTGAGGATACAATTGTTGTCATGAAGGATTTCGTCTTTTTTCATGATCGTATCGAACAGATTTATCATGATGGTTTCTCGGCTCAAAGTTTGACTGAACAGCTGGAAGGGGCTACAGAAATGGAGGCTGAGCAAATCAGACAGCGGATGAAGAAAGAGTTGAATCTCTGTACTACGACTCAGTTGAAAGAGGGATTGGCGGAAAGAGTGCGCATAGAAATGGGGCATGTGGATAAAAATCCAAATGCTTTGGAGGGAGAAGGTAAGTCTTCTGCTTGCATTCATTTTAATATCCAGCCACAACCTTTATTCCATAAGAATTTTGAGTTGTTGGCTAAAACTCTTGAGGATTATCTTCTTCAGAAATATACTTTATATATTTTAGCTGACAGTCAGAAACAGCAGCAAAGATTGAAGGATATTTTTGATAGTGAAGATTTGCAACGTTATCAGATTTCTTTTGTTCCTGTAGATAAAACCATTCACGAAGGGTTTGTGGATTCTGACAAAAAATGCTGTTTCTTTACAGATCATCAGATTTTTGACCGTTTTCATAAATACAATTTGCGTTCTGATTCTGCTCGTGCTGGTAAAATGGCGCTTACGATGAAAGAGTTGCAGGAAATGGAACCGGGCGACTTTATCGTACATGTGGATTTTGGAATCGGTAAGTTTGGCGGCTTGGTTCGTGTTCCTACTGGTGAAAGCTATCAGGAAATGATACGCATCGTCTATAAGAATAACGATAAAGTGGATGTTTCTATCCATTCGCTCTATAAAATCAGCAAATATAGAAGTGCCGATACCGGTGAACCTCCTCGTCTTTCTACCTTAGGTACTGGTGCCTGGGATAGGATGAAGGAAAAGGCAAAGAAACGTATCAAGGATATAGCACGCGACCTGATTAAGTTGTATGCTAAGCGTCGTCGTGAAAAGGGCTATGCTTTTAGTCTGGATGGATATTTGCAGCATGAGTTGGAGGCGTCTTTCCTCTATGAAGATACGCCTGACCAGAATAAGGCTACCATGGAGGTGAAGGCTGATATGGAAAGTTCCCGCCCTATGGACAGACTGGTGTGTGGAGATGTTGGCTTCGGAAAAACGGAGGTAGCCATTCGTGCGGCCTTTAAAGCTGCTTGTGACAGTAAACAGGTGGCAGTACTGGTTCCTACTACCGTTTTGGCATTTCAGCATTATCAGACATTCAAGTCGCGTCTTGAGGGAATGCCTGTGAGGGTAGAATATTTGAGCCGTGCCCGATCTGCAAAGGAAACCCGACAGATTTTGGCTGACTTAAAGGATGGTAAAATAGACATTTTGATAGGTACGCATAAATTGATTTCCAAATCGGTTGTATGGAAAGATTTAGGTTTGCTCATTATTGATGAGGAACAGAAGTTTGGAGTAAGTACAAAGGAGAAACTGCGCCAGATGAAGGTCAACGTGGATACGCTGACCATGAGTGCTACGCCTATTCCTCGTACCCTCCAGTTCTCGCTGATGGGAGCAAGAGATATGAGTATCATGCGTACACCGCCACCTAACCGTTATCCGATCCATACGGAGCTGACCTGTTTTTCTTCAGAAGTGATTGCTGATGCCATCAATTTTGAAATGAGTCGTAATGGACAGGTGTATTTTGTCAATGATCGGATTTCTAAACTTCAGGAGATTAAACTCCTGATAGAGAAACATGTACCTGATTGTCGAGTTGTCATCGGACATGGCCAGATGAAGCCTGAGGAGTTGGAAAAGATTATCATGGGCTTTATCAACTATGACTATGATGTGCTGCTTTCTACAACCATTGTGGAAAATGGTATCGATATTTCCAATGCCAATACGATCATAATCAATGATGCGCATCATTTCGGCTTAAGTGATCTGCACCAGATGAGAGGACGAGTTGGCAGAAGTAACAAAAAGGCGTTTTGCTATTTGTTGGCACCCCCTAAAAGCGTACTTACAACTGAGGCTCGGAGACGCTTGGAGGCTTTGGAAACTTTCAGTGACTTGGGAAGTGGATTTAATCTTGCCATGCAGGATTTAGATATTCGTGGAGCAGGTAACTTGTTGGGTTCAGAACAGAGTGGTTTCATGGAAGATTTGGGATATGAAACCTATCAGAAGATCTTGTCGCAGGCTGTGACCGAGTTGAAGAATGAAGAATTCAATGATTTGTATCAGGAAGACTTGGATCAAGGTAAGGTGCTCACGGGTGACGACTTTGTAGATGACTGTTCTGTGGAGAGCGACTTGGAGATGTATTTCCCTGATTCGTATGTTCCTGGTAGTAGTGAACGAATGCTTTTATATCGGGAGTTGGATTGTATAGAGAATGATGATGATCTGGCTGCTTATAAAAAGCGATTGATTGACCGTTTCGGTCCTGTGCCTCATGAGGCCGAAGAACTGATGCATGTGGTCACCCTGCGTAGATTGGGCAAGCGTATGGGATGCGAGAAGATGATGCTGAAGCAAAATGTTCTTCAATTACAGTTTGTGAGCAATGTGCAGAGTCCTTTTTACAGGAGTGTCATGTTCTCTAAGGTGTTGGATTATGTAACCAAACATGTGAGGATGTGCAACTTGAAAGAGAAAAGCAACAAGCGCTACTTGCGTATTTCTGGTATCAAGAGTGTAGAGCAAGCTGTATCTATATTGAATGATATTGAGCAATAAATGGGGCATAAATTTATCTTTTGTATGAATTTTGTAGTTTTTTGTATCTATTTGGAAGGGAATTTGTCGATAAAAATCCAGAATTCGTATAGAATTTATCGGCAGTTAACAAAATAGGTATATGGAAATAACAAAAAATACATAGGGTGAATTTATTAAAAACTTAATTTTGCAATCGAATTCAAACGCTAAGGATAGATTTGAATATCATGATGGGTTAGAATATCATCACATTAAGAAATATAATGAAGACAATATAAGATTTGATAATTATTGAGTATTTAAGATGTTTAGTAAAAGTTTTATTTAATATTATTGGATTTGTACCTTGAGGTACGGGATGTATATCAAAGTACAAATCCATTAATGCTTAAATAAAAAAAGAAGAGTAACGAAATCTCGTAATCTTCTATATGAATTTCTCTATTATATTATTGTATAAGTAAAAGATGATAAATAGCGTTTCACAACGCCTCTTGTTTTAACCGATTTCCTGCCGTTTTACGATATTTTTCAGATAAGAAGCAAAATTATTGCCTTTTTTTCTTTTATCTCAAATGTTTTTTGTAATTTTGTCGCAAAATGGATTTATCTATTAACAAAATGTAAGAAAAGACATAATAATTAATATAAAAATGATATCACATGAGACAGAAGAAATTTATTTTGCAGGAGAGTGAACTCCCAACACAGTGGTATAATATTCAGGCAGATATGCCTAATAAGCCATTGCCTCCATTGAATCCTCAGACTCACCAGCCTCTCAATGCTGATGATCTTTCACATATATTTAATAAGGAATGTTCCAAGCAGGAATTGGATCAGGAGCATGCGTGGATAGATATTCCTGAAGACGTATTGGAAAAATATACTTTCTATCGTTCTACTCCTTTGGTTCGTGCTTATGCTTTGGAAGAGGCTTTAGGTACTCCTGCTCATATCTATTTCAAAAATGAGAGTACCAACCCTTTAGGTTCACATAAGATTAATTCTGCTCTTCCTCAGTGCTACTATTGTAAGCAAGAAGGTGATACGAATGTCACAACAGAAACGGGTGCTGGTCAGTGGGGTGCTGCTTTGTCTTATGCTGCCAAACTCTATGGATTGGAAGCGGCTGTTTATCAGGTAAAAATTACCATGCAGCAAAAACCATATCGTTCCAGTATTATGCGTACCTTTGGTGCTACAGTAGAGGGTTCTCCTTCTATGAGTACAAGAGCTGGTAAAAACATCATTACCCGTGATCCTCATCATCCAGGTTCATTAGGTACTGCCATCAGTGAGGCTGTAGAGTTGGCTACAACAACTCCTGGTTGTAAATATACTTTGGGTTCTGTGTTAAATCACGTGGCTCTTCATCAGACAGTCATTGGTCTGGAGGCAGAAAAGCAGATGGCTATGGCTGGTGAGTATCCTGATACTGTGATAGCTTGTTTTGGTGGTGGTAGTAACTTTGGTGGAATCGCCTTCCCTTTCATGCGTCATAAGATTAAGGATGGAAAGAATACTGAATTTATTGCAGCAGAACCAGAAAGCTGTCCTAAGTTGACTCGTGGTAAGTTTGAATACGACTTTGGTGATGAGGCTGGTTATACACCATTGCTTCCAATGTACACCTTGGGTCATGATTTCAAGCCTGCGAATATCCATGCTGGCGGTTTGCGTTATCATGGTGCCGGTATGATTATTTCTCAGTTGATCAAGGACGGATATATGCATGGTGTGGATATTCCTCAGTCTGAGTCTTTTGAGGCTGGTATGCTTTTTGCCCGCACAGAGGGCATTATTCCTGCTCCAGAGAGTTGTCATGCTATTGCTGCTACGATTCGTGAGGCTAAGAAGGCAAAGGAAGCCGGAGAGGAAAAGGTTATCCTGTTCTGTCTGTCTGGACATGGACTGATTGATATGCCTTCCTATGAGAGCTATATCAATGGTGACTTGCATGACTATGCTGTCCCTGATGAGGAAATTAAGAAATTCCTTGCTACAGTTCCTAAAGTCTAAAAAAATGATGGATAGGTATAATCAGCATAACAAACTTGAATATTAAAGACTTGAAAGAATATAACAATAAAAAAACGAGAATGCTAATTTGCATTCTCGTTTTTTTATTGTTTATATAGCTGTGATTCTTTCAATCAATGAGATAGACCTCTGTTATTTGCTCAGCCATTCTTCAATAGCCTTGGCAATTACTTCAAAGCTGGTGGTAGGCTCAAAACGAGCTACAACCTGACCTTTTTTGTTAATCAGGAATTTAGTAAAATTCCATTTGATGTCATTACTCTCTTTGTAGTTAGGATCAGCTTCGCTGAGCATTTTGTCGAGCACAGGATAGAGAGGATGAGATTCATCCCAACCAGCAAACCCTTTGCTTTCCTTCAAGAATTTGTAAAGAGGAGCAGCGTCATCGCCATTTACCTTTATCTTTTTGAAACGAGAAAATTCTGTACCGTATGTAAGTTTACAGAATTGGTGGATGCTTTCGTCTGTTCCTGGAGCTTGTTGACCAAACTGGTTGCAAGGGAAGTCTAAGACTTCAAAACCCTGAGAGTGATAGGTCTCATATAATTTCTCCAGTTCTTCATACTGTGGAGTAAAACCACATTTTGTGGCAGTGTTGACGATGAGTAATACTTCATTAGCATACTCTTTGAGGGAAACATCCTTTCCCTT
This sequence comes from Segatella hominis, assembly GCF_019249725.2. Taxonomy (NCBI): domain Bacteria; kingdom Pseudomonadati; phylum Bacteroidota; class Bacteroidia; order Bacteroidales; family Prevotellaceae; genus Segatella; species Segatella hominis. The sequence goes on along the minus strand of NZ_CP137559.1, from coordinate 1,740,937 downwards.
TCTGTCCTTGACAGAGAATTCGTAAACAGTTCTCATTTTTGTTTGTATCTATATATTTTATTCTTATTTCTTCTTTTAGAGTGCAAAGATACTATTTTTCTTTTAGAAGAGTAAATTATGACTGATAATTTTTCTAAAAAAGTAAGAACTTAGAAAATAAAAAGACCCAGGATTTTCACAAACCCTGGGTTTTTTGAACTTCTGTATGGATAACTACTTGTATCTTAAGAAGTTCACAAAAAATCTATCATTTAACTTTTCTAAGAACTGATGCAAAAGTATAATAATTTTCTTTTTTTATGGTGTATTTTTTGTTTTTTAGGGTATATCAAACTGTTTTTATTTGTTTTTTTCCCTATATTCACTTGGAATTATACCCATTTCTTTCTTAAACACCTTAGAAAAATATTTCGGATCACTGAAGCCTACAGCGAATGCAATGCTGGTCAGCGTTTCATCTGTATCCCGTAACATCTCGATGGCTTTCATAATTCTGATGTGACGGACGAAATCAATAGGAGTCAATCCTACCGCATTTTTGATTTTTCCATAGAGTACACTGCGACTCATGCCCATGGCCTGTGCAATATCGTCGATCTTCATGTCTGGATCAGAAATGTTTTCCAAGACAAACTTCAGCACTTTCTTGATGGTATGATCCTGTATGCTAATGGTAGATTCGCCAATCGTAATACGTTGAGGCTCCTCTGTTTTGTTTTGAACAGTCGTGTTATGACTCGTTTGCGTTTCGTCTCCAACATGAATGTTTCTGAGCAATTCTTGTTGCAGACTCTTGCGATAGTTGATGGCCGCTTCAATTCTGCCTTTCAGGTAAGTGGCAGAGAATGGTTTGGTCAGATAACCATCGATTCCTTCTTCAAATCCCTTGAGGTGGTCTTCCAGACTGGCCTTGGCAGAGAGTATGATGATTGGAATATGGGAGATATTGCTGTCCTGCTTGATGTAGTGTACCATGGTGATTCCGTCCATGACAGGCATGGTAACATCAGTTAAGATGAAGTCTGGTACAAATTTGCGTGCCATTTCAAGACCTCTCTTTCCATTTTCTGCAAGCAACACATTGTAGTCTTTTTTCAGAATAGTATCCAGGAAGGTGCGTAGGTCCGCATTGTCTTCTACCACGAGTATGGTGATATTTTTTTCTCCCTTTTCAAATTCTTCTGCAGAGTCTAAAGCTACATCTTCTATGTAGTTCTTGGCATTTGAGTCTTCTATCTCTCCATTTTCTTGGATTGCATGAGAATCTTTGTCAAGACCTCCATCTTCATAGAAATTGCTATTGTTGTCAAATTTCAGCATTTGGTTGACCATCTGGTACATCTCTCTGGCATTCCTCTGAACCAATGTCAAGAGGTTTCTGCCTTCTTCTGAGAGTCCTTCTTCATTTTCCAGCACTTCTGTTATTGGACCGCCTATCAGAGAGAGAGGGGTTCTCAATTTGTGTGAAGCATTGCTGAAGAAATGGTTCTTCAGTACACTCATGTCATGGCTGAGTTTTTGTATTTGTCGGTTGTTATACATATAGAATACTAAGCCAAGACCTAAGATGAACAATATGAAAAGAATGACTTTTCCCAATATGCTCTCCCAGAAAGTGGGTTCGATTTCTATCGGGAGTTCTGCGATATATTTACCCCAGACTCCATGTGTATTGGTGGCTTTTACCTTGAGGATGTATTTACCATGAGAAATGCGGTTGAAACCAATCATATTTTGACTTCCTAATGGAATCCATACGCCTTCTGGTGTATGACCTTCCAAACGATATGCATAGTATGTCTGATACTTTCTGGTATAGTCAAGTGCTGCAAAGGTAATGGTCAGATTTCGCTTGTCTGAAGGAATGACCAGATTTGGCCTATGCAGGATAGGAATGGTATGAGCCTCTCCGTTGAAGTGCAGAGAGGTAAACAGTATTTTCGGTTGATAGGTAGTCTTTTTGAGTACCTTTGGATTGAAGGTAATACTTCCCATCGGTGTTCCTAATGTGATTTGATCTGTAGAAGGATCGTGGAATGGGCGGCATTCTGTAAACGTCATGTGGAAATCAAAATCGTTTGGCCCAAAAACATCTATTTTTCCTGTGCTTGGATTGAATTTATCGACACTGGATTCCCTGATAATCCAGATATTTCCTGCATTATCTTCTATCATACTCTGTACGATACCTTCGTCCAGGTTGATATTCTTGACGAATTCGACTCTTATATTATTTTCTAATAATGATTTACTGGTTGTAATTTGCAGACAACCACCTAATGTAGAGATATAAGTATCTCCGTTAGAACGAACCAATGTATAGTTGACATCGCTTGCCATGAGGGAAGCTGTATCACCTATAATATGATTAGAATGATAGAATTTAATCTTGGAATAATCCTTGAATTCGTCGGAGAATGTAACAAGTCCGTCGGTTGTTGCTACTAATATGGTACCTTTGTTGGTACATGTAATTCGGCGTAATCTTTGGTAGGGCCCATTCTTGAACCAGTTGAGTTTATTTCTGTTTGAAATGAAGCGATAGGTGCCGTTTACTCTTTCTGCAATAGCCAATCCTCCACAAGTTGCAATCCAGATTCTGTTTTGTCTATCGCTTACAATATCATAGATTCTATCATTAGGCAGAGAGTATGGGTCTGCCGGATTATGGGTGAAATGCTGCAATTCTCCGTCTTTCAAAAGATAGAGCCCGTCTCCCTTTGTTCCTATCCACATGTATCCCTGACTGTCTTCGTAGAGTGCATAGATGCCACAGGTGGAGAACTGAACTGGTGTTTGTGATAATTGACCACTTGGGGTGATGTAGCCAAGCTTCTGATGCTGGTCATTGCTAATCTTTAAATATCCAGAGATAAATCCATCCCAATAGTTACGATTACGGTCAAGTGTGATGGCGCGTACTTCGCTTTCTGTATTTTCAACTTGGCTCAGCGTATATTCATGATATTTGAAGTTGATTTGTGTAAGGTCATGAATACCCGTTACCCAAAGAATTTTTTGGTCTGAAATTACGTATTTAGTGATTCTTGGAATACTTGCATTGCCTTGAGAGTTGCTTTGCAAAACATAAGGTACCAATTCTTTTTTCGCTCTGTCATAGTAGCAGAATGTACCTCCGTTAGGTATCATCCATAGCGTATTGTGTTCATCTTCCATGATGAAATATTTTTCGCTGACAGTACGCAAAACTGGATTTTCCTGGTCTGCAAACAACCATTTCTTTTCCAATGTATTTGGATTGATGATGGTTACACCCATACCGTCAGTAAATGCCCATAGCTGGTCTTTGCTATCTACGTATATCTTCTTGACTTCTGCTACAGGCTGGTTAGGGTTCTGAACACTTACAACTTCAGATTTGAATGTACGTGGATTATAGACTACTACACCGATATTTGTGGCTATCAGGAGTTGATAGCCTGTATTTTTTAATTCATTGATTTTTGTGACTCCTTCCGGCATCGGAATCATGGAGATATGGTTTCTGGTTTCATCAAAGACGGCAACTCTGCCATCTGCTGTAGCCAGGTAAATGGTGTTGCCTACCTGTCGGAACCATTTAAATGGAATTGGAGTGGTGAATTTGGTACCATAGATGTGAGTACCCTTGTCTGTAAGAATCCATTCACGCCCCTTTTTGTCGGCGGTAATATACCAGATATTTCCACTTGGCAGGCTTTTAGTTCCTCCCATGATGAGTTTTGGATTGTCGTCTGTAAATTCTTTTCCTGAAATTCTGATTGCGTATTTGTGGTCAGCTGTAGTTATCCAACTTGCTTTTGGACTTAGGGTGTAAACTTTATCGGCATAAAGATGGATGTTGAACTTCTCGTTGATTTGATCCTCTATGTTTACAAAGTCGCACAAATGGGTATCATATATGTAGAGACGACGGTCGTATGTAATACACCAAAGGTCATAGTTGGTGCAAGGGAAGATATTGCGAATACGATTCGTACTGAGGACATCTTGGTTATCAGGTAAGTCACGGAAAGTGTGGAAAGTATAGCCGTCATAATATGACAGACCATTATAGGTAGCAAACCACATCATGTTGTCTGCTCCCTGACATAAGTCTGATATGTTGTTGGCAGCAAGTCCATCCAGAATAGAGAACTTTCTGATGTCACAATAGGGTGTTCCGCAATATCCGGATATTGATAATAACCCCAATATAATAATGTGTATGATTCTTCTGGTCATATTCTTAAGTTAATATTTTCGACAAAGAAAATGCAAACGAGCGCAATGAAAACTTGTTTTCAAATTGCCGAGTGCAGCTTTTCTTGGACAAAGATAAACAAAAAACTTGTAATTTCCAAATTGTTTAGGGATATTCCATTACATCATAGGGATTTCTCCCTGTTTTTTTCCTAAAAACCCTTTGTTGGTATGATTATTTGGCGTATCTTTGCAGCAAATAAACAAAGAAATGTAATTTAAAGACTTATATGGATATGAAAAATTTAAAGACTCTCTTGACGATGGCTATCGTGGCTTTGATGAGCCTCAGTTTCACATCTTGCGATGAGGACGCTGACATTGGCGATACTTTATATGGCACTTGGAAAGGCTATATGGATATTGGATTGACGTATGGTGATCATTATTATGCTTCTACCACTTCTGAGATAACGTTTGTTCCAAGCAACTCTTATTCCGACCACGGAAAGGGGTATTGGATAGACCGATACAGCAATGCTCCTTGGAATTACGTTGCTAATCACATAGAGTGGGCGGTGAGTAATGGTGTTATCAATATTCACTTCATAGAGGAAAACTCGTATGCTACGATTTATAACTATTCTTTGGATGATGATTATTTCTATGGAACGGTTGAATGTGGAAATAGCAGCGCGGATTTCAGATTGGTGAAGACGGCTTCTCCTAACAGTTGGAATTATGACTGGTATGATAGTGATGATTGGTATGATTCATGGGGATATGGTTGGGCAAAGCCTCATCTGGGAACTATCGATGATACCCGTGCTTCTTCCTCAGATTCTGATTCGCTGAAATATCTGAGAAGAGTGGTCAATTATAAGAATAAGTAAAGAGATTTGCTGTTTCCTCAGGGAACAGATTAAAAAGAAAGGGACGAGATATGAAATATATAAAATCTTTGTTGATGTTGGCTGCGATAACAGTAGCATCCATGACATTTGTCAGTTGTGACGATGATCCTTGGTATGATCCATACGGCTGGAGCAATAACTATGGCGACTGGCACTGGAATAATGATTATTGGAATCAGGGTGGTAATGGAAACAACCAAGGTGGTGATGAACGTACGGCGATGGCCCAGACTCTCTGTGGAGAATGGGACGGTGAGATGGATTATTCTTATATCAAAGAGGATGGTGAATCGCGCAGCACAGATGTTTATTATACGACCATGAAGTTCTTCCAATATAATCAGAATTCAAAATCTTATAGTGGAGAGGGTGTGGAGACTGATTATCTCTTGGATTCTCAAGGAAATGTCATTGAAGATAAGAGCCAGACCTTGGATTTCTCCTGGTACATAGAGGATAATGGAGATATTTATATCAAGTACAAGAAAAGTGGGGCAACCTTTGTGTTAGACTATGGTTCTTCTCAGGCTGGTTTCCATTTGGGATATGAAGACAAGAAGGGATATGATACTTTCTTCGGTTATATGATAGGAACAGGAAGCGTTAAGGGCGATGTTATCTATTTTGATTTTAAGCGCTTGAACGATACCAATAATGCCAAGGCTCAGACTCGTGGAGCAGATGTAACTGAGCATAAATCATTTGGTAAGGCTGCTTATCAGAGTCCGATTAAGGGAACGTCTTCTCGTTTTAATAGCAGAAGATAAACCTTGTGTTGGAGGAAAAGTTAAGAGGATGCATCAAACGAATCGTTTCGATGCATCCTCTTAACTTTTCTGTATTGTGAAATGTTGTAAAGTATCAGAGAACTTAGTTTGTTGTTTTCCAAACAGTTTGCAAATAGGATGGTGTGATATTCACGTTCTCGATCTGTCTTTCCTCATCATCAGGAAGATTGCAGAAGAAGTCAATACCAGTAAGTTCCTCAAGTTTGGCAATATTGATAATATGTGCGCTCAACTTTTCTGTGGAAGGATAATCTTTGTGTTCAAACCAGAATCCGATGGCTTTATGACCGGATTTGTTTTTGATCATGACTGCTGCAAAAAAGTATTTAGGAACTATAAATCTATTTTTTGTGTAGCCCAAAATCTGCTCAGACTTGTCAATGGTTCCACCTTTGCAGACATACATAGTATCATTGGCATGCGTAGCTTGAGTGCTCATATTGTATGTCAGAAAGCTTCTGATTTTTTCTTCCATTTTTTCCCAAATGCCGGTATTGAATTCTCCTCTCTGAGGCTGCATATTGGTCATATAGAAAGTCTGTCCATTTACATCCATGCTGCAGATTCTGTCTTCAGAAGCAACGATATGTCCTCTCTGGAAGTAGGTGATTCCTTCACTTGGCATGCTGGAAGAGCTAAATTCTTTAATACTTGGTTGCAAGTTAGCAGGAATTTCTGGGTCTATCTGGAAAGGATCTCCTTTCCAAGTCTTACCATTCCATGATACTCCTTCTTTAGACTTCCAGTTCTGTCTATTCCAGCCTTTCAGGTTGTTACTCTTATAGACTGCATAGCAACTCCATCGCTGTGATTTCTTACTGGTATCAAATTCTGTGCAGAAGTTGACACCGTATTGGTCAGTTTCGTGAACGATGATTGTACTTGTTCCACCTTTCACCTTTGGAAATTCCAAACGTGTGATTTCGTTAGGCATTCCTGGGGTTACAACATTGGCGTTGGTATTCGTATTGACGATTCCACCACCAGGACCGTCATTATCGCTTCCACAGCTACCTACTGTGAGTGCAGCGAGAAGCATCAAAAGGTAAATCTTGATTCGTTTCATAGAAGTCGTGTTAGAATATAATTTGTAATATAAAAATAGTCATTCTCGTAGAAATGTATAAAACCGAAAAAAGTGCGTACCAGCGTATATGCAACTACGCTCGAACGCACTTTTGTATCTTGCGATAATATATCCTTTAAATGAAAAGGTATATTACTTCTTCAACTTACCGTAACGGTTCATGAAGCGGTCAACGCGACCTGCAGTATCAACAAGCTTGCTCTTACCTGTATAGAATGGGTGAGAAGTGCTAGAGATTTCAATCTTTACTACTGGATAAGTCTCGCCTTCGAACTCAACAGTGTCGTTAGTCTTGCATGTTGACTGAGAGAGGAACATGTCGCCATTAGACATATCTTTGAATACTACAGGACGATAGTTCTCTGGATGAATACCTTTTTTCATTTTTCTTTTTTATTTTTATTGGGTTATTAAAAATAGACGTTATGGGGATGTTCTTCGCATCATCTCATGTCCTTTCGGTGCATGCCCATTATAGCCTTTACACTTAACAGGGTGCAAAGTTACGACTTTTTCTTCTTTCTGCCAAATATTTCCTGATGTTTTTCTTTCTTTTACTCTTTTTTTATTATCACAGATATATTGCCCTGTCTTGTCCTAGAAAAAGTTGACACAGTATAAATCAACTTAAAAATAACAAATATGGACAAAGACAAAATGGATTTAGCGTTGAGCATAGCTCGCAGTTATTATCAGTATCATGTACCAGTTAGAGAAATTATGGCAAAAATGTCAATTAGCAGTACTTCAGTTTACAGAATTCTTGGTAACTTTGCAACCAATAATCCACAAATCGTAGAAGAAATGAAGCAAAATGCAACACCAGAAAATCTCTCGCAGGAGAACATTGAATTGAAGAAACGCTTGGCAGCTATGGAGCAAGAACTCCATGAGGCAAAGATGGCAGCTGCCGCCTATAACAAGATGATTGATATTGCAGAGCGTCTTTATAAGATTCCTGTGCGAAAAAAATCTGGACCCAAACAGTAAAGGAACTTCGTGCAGAGGACAAAAACTATAGTGTTTCTGGCCTCTGTAAACTGTTTGGGTTTACTCGTCAAGCGTATTATCAGCACGAAGACAATATGCTTGCAGCCTTGGCAGAGGAATCGTTTGTAATAGAGTATGTTAAGTCTATTAGAAAGCAAGATCCAGGTATCGGCGGTCGTAAACTCTGGCTGATGTATTGCAAGGAGTTTGGAGAAGAGAACGCCATGGGACATTGCCGTTTCGAGGATATAATATCAAGGTACAAGTTGGGAGTGCGTTCTTCCAACCGAAAACCTCGTACAACGGACTCTCGTCATGGGTTACCCACATACCCCAACAAGATAAAAGAACTGATACCATCATCACCCAATGAAGTTTGGGTGAGCGACATTACATATCAGAAGATTTGGGATGATGCCGAACAAGGCACTTATCATTTCTGCTACATTTCTTTGATTACGGATTATTACACAAAAGAAATCATTGGCTATTCTGTCGGTGAGTCACTCTCCACCAGGTTCCCTTTGAAAGCCCTAAACATGGCCTTAATGCGCATGGAAAGTTATAAGGATATTATTACACCAATCCATCATTCCGATAGAGGTGTACAATATGCTAGTAACGAATACATCAAATTACTAAGGGAATACGGTATCATACCTAGCATGACAGAATGTGGCAATCCGAAGGATAATGCTGTAGCAGAGCGTGTCAATAACACGTTGAAGAACGAGTTATTCATGGGGCTTTCTTTTACTTCTTTACAGGAAGTAGAAGAGGCTTTAGAAAGGGCAGTACACTTTTACAATGAGTTACGCCCTCATGGAAGTATCGGGATGCTAACACCAAAGGAAGCTGCGAAACAAAAGGGAAGTTTAAAGAAAAATTGGACAAGTTATAGGGAAAAGTACATAAAATCCTTGTCAGTTCAGGAAAAATGATTAATTTTGCAGCAAAATTGTAAAAACCGCGATCCACCCCTAGGGGTGGGTCCTTTGTCTACTTCTATTAGGAACTAGAATGAAGTATGTAAATACTAACTAGGAATAAGATAGAAGATTGACAAGTAGAATTAGGAATAGAGAAAATAATTGTCAACTTACAATAGGAATAAGGAACTATGTAGTCAACTAAATATAGGAAACTACACCCAAATTGTGGTTCTCGGTTTGGGCACTCGTTGCCCGCCTCGTGATCCCTCGTTGCTCGTCTCTTGTTCACCAGTTCCCCATCACGTGTTCATCGAGGGACCGCTTGAAGGGCATATCTGGAACTTCTGGAGGAATTTGACAGAACACAAGAAACATAGCTGAAAACAAAATCCCCATTGCCTGATGAGAGGCAATGGGGAAATATGAAAACGCCAAATATAGTTTATTTAATGATAACAGTCTTGCCGAGAGTCAAAGTGAGATCGTCAATGAGAACATCACCACCTGGCCTCTTAGCATTCATGATAACGATGCAATATTTTCCATCTGATGGAATGACCAATTCTTGCTCGACAAGTGTCCATTTTGTGTTTGGGATATCGTTGATGTAGCCTGAATATACGTAGTTTCCAGCTTTACCTTCTGCTGTTATATCAACAAAACCAGACTGTACAGATGCGCCTGTTGCTGTAGCTGCCTTTACATAATACTTAATCTTATAAGTGCCTGCTTTAAGCTCCATTTCCTTGTAGCCAAGGCGCTTGTTGGCTGTTGTAGAACCACCTACCTTTACAGAATACTTTCCGTTATGGGCGTCTGTGCTCTGAGTGAGAGTAGCATTACATGCTGTAGAGGCTGTCTTCCAGTTGTTAGGCTTGCCGTCTACCCAAGTCTCGAAATCACCGTTAGGTGTTGTTGTGTCGCCAGTAGAAGGTGTGTCTGGAGTCTCGCTGCCACCCTCGATGCTGGTCTTGCCATTTACTGAGATGAGTTTGCCGCCCTGATTTGTCTCAGGAGTGTTACCCATGTAGTTGATAAGTTTGGCACAAACTACAACCTCGTCACCAATCTTGAGTTGACCATCGCCTTCTTTCCATTTCTCGCCACCAAAGTAGTAAGTGCGGAATATCAGGAATTTTTGACTGTTTTCATCATCAGCAATATAGAATGTGGCGTTACCGAATTGTGCTGCGAACTGATCCTTAATTTCTTGAATCTTACCCTTGATGTAGTATTCCTTATCTGAAACCTCACCTGATCCTAAAGAAGTAGCCAAGTTGTTAGCAGCTATGCTGTTGAAAGGATCAGCCTCTGTACCAGTACCCTTGGCTTCGCCTGCAGGTGTATCTGGAGTAGTGGTTCCACCTTGACCATTAAGAGATACTATATAGTTGCCAACGAGGAATTCTTTTGTACCTTGGTAGTTATCAACCTTTCCACAGATGACAACTTCATCGCCTGGTTTCAAAGCATCTTCTCCAGAGAACTTTGTACGGTTAGGACCTGCATAGCCATTATATACATAGAACTGATTTGTAGCTGTACCATCTTCTGAAATATAATATTTCAAGCTACCATATTGAGGATCGAAGCTTCCCGGTTTTACAGATACAACCTTACCCTTAACATAGATTTCTGTTTCTGCACTTCCGCCTTCGTCAATATACTTTTCTACTGCAGCAATATTGAATGGGTCTGCAGCTGTACCAGAACCTGTAGGCTGAAGTTCTGGAGTCTCTGGCTTAGTAGGCATGTCGTAAGGAGCAGGAACGTCCTCGCAACTGCTGAAAGTAAAGGCTGCCATAGCCAACACTAACAATGAATATATAATCTTTTTCATATTGTTATTCTATTTAAAAATTTCTAATGGATGAATTACTTGATAGAGATGAGGTAGTTTCCGCTGTCAATTTCTGGAGTGCCATTGTACATCGTCAATGTTCCATAGATGACAACCTTCTTTCCTACGGCAAGGGTGCCCTTTGTCTCTTCTGTCCATTTCTGGTTGTCGAGATTGAAGCCGCGGAATACCTTGATCATCTTGCCGGCAACAGCCTTTCCATCTTCAGAGATAGAATATGTAGCATTACCGTACGAGCCTGTATCAACGCTACCTACCTCGCAGATGATTCCGGTAGTATAAACTTTATCTGTTGTATATTTACCAGCATTGATGAGTTTGAGCGCGTTGGTCACAGTGTAAGGTTCTTCCTTGGTTCCACCAGGAACATTCAGCGCAGTCTCTACATCATTGCTTGTACGGATCAGAATCTGCCAAACATTGTTGAAACGGGTGAAAATACCTGTAATGTTGACAGGGTCCTTTGGCAAAGCGACATTGGCAAACTTGGCATAAGCTGAAGTGCGAACCAAGAGGTTGGAAGCACTGATAGGTGTTTGGGTTTCTGCATCAGTCAAGTTGCGGTTCACGCAGTTGGTCTTGTCCTTTTCTGTCTCTGGGGCATAAACGGCCTTACCGTCAGCCTGAGAGAACTGTACATTCTCAATGCGCATCAACTTGCCAGAGCAAGACTTCAGATAGTCAGCATCCTTGATCTTGGTCTTGTCGAACACCTCTACCAAACTTTCAGCCTTGGCTGCGTCTGGAGAACCCAAAATCTTGAAATGCTTGTTCCACTCGTAGCGGTCAACCTTACCGATAGACTGTGCACCCGTAGTGCTGTTGGTATAGACACCGCCCAACTCAGCCTGAGAACCGTAACCACCAATGTAGAGGCCCTTCAGATTGATGAGAATTTGCTGACCAACAGGAAGTTCGCCATAGAGAGCACCCTTGTTGATGCAAACCAAGATACCACCCGTCTCGTCCTGCAGACAAACCTCGTTGTAAAGGTTGCCACCGAGATCATTACCAGTAATGTAACCTTTGATCTGGATGTCCTTGTCTATCTGTTCATATCTCTTATTAGCAATGAGGCTGTTGTAGTCTTCCTTCAGCTGTGCAATTGTGATGACATTCTTCTCCTTGATATTATTGTCACCGACAGGAGCCGCAGGCACCTTAATCGTATTATCAGGATCAGCATAACCATCGCCCATGCAAGATGCAAAAAACATACTGGCAAAAGCCATTGCTATGAATAATATTTTTTTCATATCTTTCCTTTTTATTAGAATCTATAAGAAACCTGGAACATACCATTTGTTCCGAATACGTAATACTTCTTAGGGTTCTTGGAGAACTTGTAAACGCGCTCCTTGCTGCTATCACCATTACCTGAGAAATCGCTTCGGCTCTGCTCATAACCGCCAGATACGATCTTCTGGTTGTTCAGAATGTTGGTAATCATCAAGTTGAAGTTCAAGCTGCCGTGCTTCAAGCGTACGCTCTTACCGATGCTGCCGTCAACCATCCAGCCACCATGACCTTTAGACTGGTCTGTATAACCTGGCATCAGGTTGCCGAAGTTGTCGAATGCGTTGAGGCGAGATAACTCAGACTGGGTGCGGTAGATAGGTGCGTATGACAGGTAGATGCGGTCGTAGTAGTTGGCATTGAGGTCGATGAACCAGCCACCTGCATGATAGCTCAAGCCAAGGCTTCCTACGTTGAGAGGAGTTCCGCTCTCGCGCATACCTTTAATATATGTCATTTCAGTATTCAAGTCGCCTGTGACAGACTCAGAACGTGTAGTCTCAATATTCTTGAGGATTCTGTTGTCGCTCAAAGTACCGATAGCCTTGAAGTTGAGGAAAGATGTGAGTTTGAAGTCGAGACCCAATTCTACACCATAGTATTCCTTCTGCAAGCCAGGAAGACTGAAATATACGAACGAGTTGTCCATATCACTATAGAAGTTCTGCCACTCAGTAACATGGTCAAGACGGCTATAGTATGCATTCAGGTTGGCGTGCATCCATGAGTTCTGGTATTGGTAAGCGAACTCGCTGCTGAAGATATGCTCATCATGCAAATCTCTCACAAAGTCATTCTGAATCTCAGGAGATACGAATGCTGTGTTAGCCTTAGGTGGCTGCCACTCGTAGCCAACACCTAATTTGAACGCATGACCGCGACCGGCGTCGAAGCTGATGCTACCCTTGGCACCACCTTCGCCCATTCTGGCGATTCCGCTGTTGCCATAAGAGTTTTCAGCAGCCATACCATTGCGCATATAGCCATGACGGCGCATATTGGTCTGACCCAACTTAGCGCTGAACATAGTCTGGAATCTGCCTAATTCTGCAGTGTAAGATGTCCAGAGCAAGCCCTTCATCACTTCAATCTTGTAATCATAACCGAACTTGTCGCCTTCGTTGACTGGGGCGTTAGGACGGTTTAAGTCATACTGAACTCTTGGATCAGTAGCTGGATACTTTCCGAGAGCGTAATTATTGATGTTGTGGAAGAGAGAGCCGCCAAGCATATCCTCCAAAGTCTGGTAGTGACGGTTGCTGTTGCTGGCAAAGATGAAGCCGCTCACCAGTTTGGAGTTCTTGGTTACCTTTGCAGTAAGCGTAGATGACAAGGTGAGGTTCAAGTTGTCATTATGCTTAGCCTGGATGTAGTACATTGTTTCGTTGCCAGCCTTTGCTGCATTTTCGTTAGCATAGTAGAGGCGGTCCCAGTCAATCTGGCGGTTAGCCTTGCTTGCTGTCCAGAAATCGTATGAGTTCTTCCAGCTCTGCCATGTATTAGGGTTGTTGTTGACAGAAGAAGGATTCCAGATGTCATAGTAGCTGCTTGGCATGTTCTTCCAGTAATCTGGCTGTGGGTTCTCTGCATTGTTGTAGTTGAGCTTGGTGCTCTTGTACATAGAGTACTTGGCAAATGCAGAAGTTGTGAGTTTCAATTTATCATTGATGTCCCAGTCCCATGTTGCGATAGCAGAAGGAGAGAAGTCGTTGACAACGCGCGAATTGCGCTTGTGGCCGTTCTGATAACCCCAGTAAGGGTTGTAGTAACGGTCGTTGGCGAGCCAGTAAGCCTCGTCGGTAGAAGCACCCTGTGTAGAGCGCTCGGTAGGGTTGCCCCAGGTAGAGATACTCAGGGAGTGACCATTGTTCCACTTCTTCTGAACACCGATGTAGTAAGATAAAGCATTGTAGAATGTACCCTCCACATAACCACGGTTGGCCCATCGGTAGGTGAGACCGGCACTGAATGCCCAGCCACGGTCGTTGAAACCGCTGCTGTAAGTGTAGAGACCACGAAGTGTGTAATTTCTGTTGGCAGCAGCAACTGAGGCATACTGACCCACTTGCATGCTTCCGGCACGGAAGTCGTAGTTGTTGCTACCAGCCATGCCTGTCATAGAATAGTTGTTTCCTTCGAAAGGCAAAGCAAAATCTACATTTCTGGAGAAACGGTTCAAGCCACCGATGTTGGAGAAACGGAACTGACCGCTTTCCATGTCGTTGACAGGTGCTCCATTGATGTAAACCTCGTTATACTTTTGATTGAAGCTACGATAACGGTAACGCATAGGAGAGAAGAGGAATCCTGCCTCCGATGCATAAACGTTAGAGGTAGAGTTGAGAATGGTTACATTCTGAGACATGTCATCATCCTCACCCAACTGTGCTTCGGTGAATGTGAATGCGTTCTCGTCCAGGTTGGATGCAGCCTTTTGCTCAACATTCTGTGCAAAAGCCAGCGGACCATAACAGAGCGCAAGCATTGCTAATTTTACCTTTTGTTGCATAGTTTATAGTTTAATTACTAATAATGTCTGCAAAGTAACAAAATATTTTTTAAAATTAAAAGTTTTTTCGTTTAAATTTTGATTAAGTATGCGGTTTTTTCAAATAAAATGCCGATATTTGCATTCTGATAGCGAGTTTTCGCACATTTACTAACTTAAGATTTTTGATAATCTAAATAAAATAATAAATTTATGAAGAAAAATGTATTGATGTTTGCGGCCTTCTTGATAGTCAGCTTGGCTGCTTTTGCCCAAGGGCAGAAACGATTCAATCTCTATGCTGTAGGTTTTTATAACCAGGAGAATCTCTTCGATACTTGCCATGATGAGGGCAAGAATGATTACGAATATCTTCCTGCCAAGGGATGGAACGGAATGAAATATACCAATAAGTTGCGCAACATGGCCAAGGCGCTTGCCGACATGGGTACGGATAAGTTGCCTAAGGTGGGGTGTGCTTTCATCGGATTGTCAGAGGTGGAAAATCATAAAGTGCTGGACGACTTGATAGAGCAGGCTCCTCTGAAGGCCCGTAATATGAAATATTGTCATATAGAGGGTCCAGACCGTCGTGGCATTGATTGTGCTTTCCTCTACAATCCTTCTCTCTTCTCTGTGAAGAATGTAAAGTTAGTGCCTTATGTTCAGGAGAAGGCAAAGGACAGTGCTTATTATACTCGTGGTTTCCTCACTGTTCGTGGTGAAATGGCTGGTGAGGATGTGGCTGTCATCGTTTGTCACTGGCCAAGCCGTTTTTCTGGTCCGTTCTATCGGGAGTCGGGTGCCCGCCAAACCAAGGCTGTCAAGGATAGTCTGCTCCGCATCAACAAGGATATGAAGGTGTTTGTAATGGGCGATATGAATGATGATCCTACCAATAAGAGTATGCATGAGGTGTTGAGTGCCAAACCGGAGATCAGTCAGGTTGGACCAAACGATATGTACAATCCATGGTATAATATTTTGGCTAAGCAGGGTAAGGGCACCTTATTCTATAATGGCAACTGGAATCTCTTCGATCAGATTGTGATTACGCCAAACCTGCTCAACAAGGATGCTAAGAATAAGGATTTCTCTACATTGAAGTATTTTGCTCACCAGGTTTTCCGCCGCGATTATCTTATCCAGCAGGAAGGTCAGTACAAGGGTGCTCCGCTGCGCACTCAGGCTGGTGGCAGATGGCTCAATGGTTTCAGCGACCACTTGCCTGTAGTCATGTACCTGGTGAAGGAGGTGAAGTGATTTTTAAAGGTAAAAAGGTAAAAAAGTAAAAAGGTAAAAAAATAAAGAAAATGATAGAGAGTCATCCTTTCGAACCTTGGTTGCCCAAGAATGCGCATCTCCTGATGCTCGGTACTTTCCCGCCTTCACCCAAGCGCTGGTGCATTCCCTGGTATTATCCTAATTTTCAGAATGATATGTGGCGCATCTTTGGAATTATCTTTTTCGGAGATAAACTTCATTTCGTGGATGTAGAGCATAAGCAATACAGGCTGGAGGCTATCAAGGAATTTCTTGGAGAAAAGGGAGTTGCTCTCTTTGATACGGCGCAGAAAGTGATTCGTACCAAGAATACGGCTTCTGACAAGGATTTGAAAATCGTGGAACAGTCTGATCTGGATGGAATGCTGCGAGCTTTGCCGGAATGTAAAGCGGTGCTGACGGCAGGACAGTTGGCTACCAAGGTGTTTTCTGAACATTATGGTATTACTGAGACTCCTGCCATGGGAGGATACGTGGAGTTTTCTTTCGAGAATCGCACGTTGAGGCTCTATAGAATGCCAAGCAGCAGCCGGGCTTATCCTTTGGCAGTTGAGAAAAAAGCAGATTTCTACAAGAGAATGTTTGATGATATTCTTTGATTTCTGATGAGATCTCTGGGTTTATTCTATATATATAATGTACGCGTACAATAAATTAATATTAACGAATCTATGGAAAAAGATAAAATAACGATTATCGGTATTGCAGGAGGAACCGGTTCGGGCAAGACAACTGTGGTCAAGAAAATCGTGGATGCTTTGCCTCCTCATTATGTGGCTGTGGTTCCTCTGGATTCCTATTATAATGATACGACGGGAATGACGGATGAGGAGCGACATGCTATCAACTTCGATCATCCTGATGCTTTCGACTGGAAATTACTCCATAAGCAGTTGGCTGATTTGCGCAATGGAATTGCCATCGAACAGCCTACTTACAGTTATCTGAAATGTAATCGTGAGAAGGAAACGATCCATGTGGAACCGAAGCCGGTCATCATCATCGAGGGAATCATGACTTTGCTCAACAAGAAGCTGCGTGACCTGATGGACCTGAAGGTTTTCGTGGATGCTGACCCTGACGAACGACTCATCCGCAATATCCAGCGCGATACAATAGACAGAGGTCGTACGGTTTCGATGGTTGTGGACAGATATCTGAAGGTGCTGAAACCTATGCACGAGCAGTTTATCGAACCCACCAAGCGTTATGCAGACATCATCATTCCGCAGGGTGGTGAAAACGAGAAGGGTATCGGAATCCTTTGCAGTTATGTGACAGGATTGGTGGAGAAACTCGGCAAATAATCGTTCTCAGGCAAATTGTCTTAGCAATAAAAATCCTCGTTACGAATCGTTGTGTTCGTAGCGAGGATTTTCTATTTTATCGCAATCGTTTTCTGTTTGCGAGGATTTCTTAGTTGCGATGAATGACGGTGCCGTTTGCCTGATGGGTGGCCAGCACAAGTACTTCAGCTATCTGGACGTGTTCAGGAGCACTGGCTGCATAGAAAGCCACATCTGCCACATCATCACCATTGAGCGGTACGATTCCGTCGTAAACTCTGTCGGCACGGGCGTTGTCGCCATGGAAGCGGATGTTGGAGAAATTGGTTTCCACCAATCCTGGTTTTACATTGGTGACGCGCACTTTGGTGTGAGCCACGTCGATACGGAGTCCGTCTGTAATTGCCTTGACGGCAGCCTTGGTGGCACAATAAACATTGCCTCCTGCGTAAGCAGCATCACCGGCAACACTTCCGATATTGATAATGTGTCCATGATTTCTGCTGACCATTCCTGGCACGATGAGGCGGGTCATGGTGAGAAGTCCCTTGATATTGGTGTCTATCATCTGATCCCAATCCTCAAAGTCTCCCTCGTATTCTGGTTCCAGTCCACGAGCCAGACCAGCATTATTGATGAGTACGTCGATATTCTTCATGTGTGAAGGAATATAATCAACGGCTTTCTGGGCAGCTTCACGGTTGCGAACGTCAAAAGCCAATGCAAGGACCATAATGCCGTAAGCATTTTCGAGTTCTTTCTTGATGATTTCCAACTTGCCTGTGTTTCTTCCTGTAAGAATCAGGTCGTATCCGCCTTGGGCAAATCGGCGTGCACATGCTTCACCGATACCGCTGGTAGCTCCTGTAATCAAAGCGATTTTGTTTGCCATAAGAGAGGGTTTTATAAATGTTAAATGTGAAATGTTAAGTGTGAATATAGAATCTTCTTCATATAGGATATAGGGTATTCTATAGTTTGGATTCTTCTATATATATAATAAGGTGGGGAATAGAAGCAGATTATAAGATCAGAACTCTTACCTCTGCGTTTCCCATCTTTTCTATCTCGTTCATAGGGCGCTTGAAATAAACGCTCTGAATAGCCTTGTTGATAATGCCGTGTCCTACGGCAAGAATAGTTTTGTCGGGATAGGTCACCTTGAGCCAGGTGAGGAAATTCTGTGCGCGTGATTTCATCTTTTCGATAGATTCGATGTTGTCTGGCCAGTCTTTCGGATTTTTGGGAAGACTTGGGATGAACTTACCTGTGAAATCGCCCCAGTCGCGCTCCCGTATCAGTGGGGTTGTAATCATGGCTTGTTTCATGGATTTCTCGTCCTGAAAATGAGGTAGGGCGATTATCTCACAAGTCTGGATGCTGCGGTAGAGATCGCTGGATATGAATACATCGATGTGGTCATTGGCCATCTTGCGAGCTACTTCCTCAGCTTGGGCAATGCCGGTGGCGTTTAACTTGCCTGGTGTTTGTCCTTGCATAATCTGGGCTGCATTATCTACAGTCTCACCATGTCTAACTAAATACAATTTTGTCATAATATCCTTAATTTGCCAACAAAATTACAAAAAAAGTTGGATTTATCAAAGATAGTTTGTATTTTTGTAGAAGTTTTTTTAATAGTTTGTCGAATATTAATCTAAAAAGAAATATGAAAGTAATACATAGTTCATTTTTCCGTGCAATCTGTGCGATTATCGTAGGTGCACTTCTCATTCAGTATCGTGAACAGACGGTTACTTGGATTACCATAGCCATCGGTGTGTTGTTTTTCCTCTCGGGAGTCATTTCCATCGTTACCTATTTCAGTGCCAAGAGAAATTCGGGTAAAGTAGGTGTTGTTTATGATGCTAATGGAAAGCAGCTCACGGGGTTGACTCCTCATTTTCCTATTGTGGGAATAGGCAGTCTCTGTCTGGGTTTGATTTTGGCTCTGATGCCTAATACGTTCATCAACAGTCTGATGTTCATTCTTTCTGTCATTCTGATTATGGGCGCATTGACGCAGTTTATGAATCTTGCTACGGCTCGCAAGTTGGGACGTGTGGGAATTGTTTATTGGATTTTTCCTTCCATCATTCTCCTGATTGGTTTGCTTGCTGTCATCAAACCTTCAGCCATAGCCTCTGCTCCGCTCTTCATCATCGGCTGGACCATGCTTATCTATGGTGTTGTGGAATGTATCAATGCATTCAAGATTGCCAACAATAAGCGGAAATGGACGAAGGCAGAAGAAGTGAGTTCTTTTACGATGGGAACAATGGACGAAGGAACTTATATTGAGGAAATCAAGGAGGAAGAAGAGAAGAAAGAGTGATAGTATCGGTATGACAAAAGTGATGCAATCATTATGAAAAAGAATGATAGTCTTGGTATGAGAATAATAAAAGAATCCCCAATAGTTTTACGGAATGGAAAACTATTGGGGATTTTCTATATACTTTTGTTAAGCAAGGCTTCTTGCTTACTATCTGATGGCTTTTATAATTGGAACTTATAGCCCAAGGTAAACTGAAAGACGGAGTGTCTGTCGTCTGATCTCATCTTGATGCCTTCGTTCTCAATGTAACCGTCAGCGACCTTTGTGACACCGAGATTGTAGCGAGCATCAATGACGAGTCCATTATATTCGTACGACAAACCGATAGGGATGGAGAAGTCAACGGTGTTGATTTTGTAGTTGGTGTCAGCTTGCTTGAAAGCCTCGTCTATGTCAACGCTGATACCGCCAACGCTAACTTTCTTATTGATACAGAAACCTGGTTGGATGCCGGCTTTCAGTGCCAAACCTTTGACAACATAGACGTTGGCGAGGATAGGGATGTTGATGTAGTCGAGTTTGAGGGTTCCGTTGTATTCGTCAAAGTCGCTCTTAGCACCTTGCATAGAGTACATCAAAGCTCCAGTGATAGCGAACTTTTTGGTGGCTTGGTAACCGAGTTCAGCTCCACCTGTGAAACCGATTCTTGAAGTGGCGTTGTCCTCGTCGGTGAGGCAGGCGATATTCAAACCTACCTTAGGTTGTAATGTGACAGAACCAACGGCGCTTTGAGCAAATGTACCGAGTGAAAACACTGCCATAGCGGCTGAAAGAAATAGCTTTTTCATAAAACTGCTTTTTAGTGTGAATAAATTATAAAAAGAACCCATAGGTACTCTTGCAAGAACCTATGGGTTTATGCTTTTTGTTAGATTTTTAGAGCTTGAACTTGTAACCAAGTGTCAACTGGAATACAGAGTGGTTACCATCACCCTCATCGAAAACCTTGGTGCAACCGATGTTATAACGTGCATCCAGGCAGAAACCCTGATATTCGTATGAGATACCTACAGGGATAGAGAAGTCGAAAGACTTAACACCATCAATTGTCTGGTAACCTGTGTCTCCCTTGTAACCTGCAATGCTACCCTCTAACTTTTGCTTGTGTGTCAAGTTGAATGCTGGCTGAACACCTGCCTTGAGAGCGAGACCTGGCGCAACGTAGATGTTTGCTAAAATAGGAATGTTGAGATAGTCAGTCTTGAGTGTAGCTTTTGCGTTGGCAATTTCTGTATCTTCATAAGAAAGATTGCCAGACCATTTTGCACCTTGCATGGAATAAAGCAAACCTGCGCTGATACCTACTAATGGAGATACGTGGTACTCAGCCTCAAGACCACCAACGAAACCTGCCTTGTAATCTGCGTCGTTGTCGCCTGTGATAGAAGTACAGTTCAAACCAACTTTTGGCTGGAGAGTGAAATCACCTGCTGAATACTGTGCGAAAGCACCTACTGAAGACAGCACGAGAGCTGCCATTGCAATAATCTTTTTCATAATCTCTAATCTAAATTTAGTTAATACTATTTGTTTACTTTTTACTTTATATATTAGAATTCTACTATATTTGCTAATAGAGGCAGACGGGGGAGCGTTTTGCTGATCCATCTTTTCTGTTGATATGGAAAGCATATTTGCAGGCCGTTTGTTTCTGTTAGCGAGGGCAAAGGTATAGTAAAAAACAATAGGATGCAAACTTTTGGATGAGTTTTTTGCAATTTAAGGTAAAATATTTCCTCTTTCTTCCCATTTGGAATACTATGGCGTATATATTTGGAATATAGATACGAAAAATCTCCCACAACTTGAAGAAAGTCAAAGTTGTGGGAGATTTAAATATGAGGATATCCTACAGTTTGAATTTATAACCGAAAGTCAGAGAGAATACCTCGTGCTTGGATTTGTCGCTATAGTCTCTGTTGTCGTCGCAGAAAACGCAACTTTTATTCCTCTTCCTCCCAGTCTTCGTCTTCAAATCCGAACATGGCTGGGTCCACGAAAGCATCCAGCGCACGTCGTTCCTTCTTAGTAGGACGACCTGTACCTCTGGCTCTGTCCACGAAACCGCTGATGCGGCTCATTTCCAGCAGTTCATACTGCTTAGGGTCGGTTACATTCTTATAGACAGCAAAGAGCATTTTAGCACCAACTCGTTGCTCAATGCAGTCGAGCACTTCAAAAGAGTAGGTGATAGGCGCCTTTTTCACGCTGACCACATCTCCTCTCTTGATCATGTAGGATGGTTTTCTGTTTACGCCGCCCACGGTGACGCGCCCATTCTTGCAGGCATCAGCCGCAATACTGCGTGTCTTGTAGATTCTGGCAGCCCAGAGCCATTTGTCTATTCTTGCTGTTTCTTTCATTTCATTTTTTTCCTAACTTGTTGTATTGATTCATTGTAATGTCAATACCTTGTAGGACGAAGCTTTTGATGATGTCCACACCGAGGTCGATGGCAGGTTGCAGTTCCTTCATGTCTTCCTCTGTGTATTTTCCGAGCACCCAGTCCACCTGTCCTCCGCGTGGATATTCGTTTCCGATGCCCATGCGCAGTCGGGCGTAGTTCTGTCCGATAAGCTGCTGGATGTGTCCCAGTCCGTTGTGTCCGCCGTTGCTTCCGTTGGCTTTCAGTCTGAAAGCGCCGAGCGGCAGAGCCAGTTCATCGCTGATGACGAGCAGCCTCTTCTGATCTATCTTCTCCTGATTGAGCCAGTATCTTACGGCGTTGCCGCTGAGGTTCATGAAGGTGGTAGGTTTCAGAAGGAACACCTTACGTCCCTTGATGGAAGTTTCGGCCACGAATCCGTAACGCTTATCCTCAAAATGAATATTGGACGCTTTAGCAAAAGCGTCCAATACCATAAATCCCGTGTTGTGTCTTGTTCCTGCGTATTCATCGCCTGGGTTGCCAAGACCACAAATCAAATATTTATCCAATTTGAAAAATCTAAATGTGTTTAAATTTACGGGTTGTCAATCAAGATTACTCAGCAGCAGCGTCATCAGCCTGCTGTGCAGCGAGCTGAGCGTTACGTGTCATCTTGATAGAGCAAACTACAACAGCCTTGCTTGTAGCCAACTCAAGACCCTCGAATGAAAGGTCACCTACCTTGATGCTCTTACCGATCTTCAAAGCAGTAACGTCAATATCGAGGTGCTCAGGAATTACCTGGTAAGGAGCTGTTACGTTGATCTTACGGATAGAAAGGTTCATACGACCACCATCACGAACACCCTGTGCGAGACCTACCAACTTCACTGGAATACCGATAGTGATAGGCTTCTTGTCGTTCACCTCGTAGAAGTCAACGTGCAAAGGAGCGTCTGTAGTTGGGTGGAACTGGATCTCCTTCATAATAGCTGTGTGGCTCTCACCGTCGATGATGAGGTTGATAACATATACGTGAGGAGTGTAGATAACCTTACGCAACTCAGCGAAAGGAACAGCGAATGACAATGCCTCTGGAGCACCGTTCTCACCCTTCTTCTCACCATACAAGTTACAAGGAATAAAACCTTCCTTACGCAATGACTTAGAAGCTTTCTTGCCAAGGTCTGTACGCTTCTGACCTGTTACATTAATCTCTTTCATTTGTGTTACTCTAAATTAAGTATTAATAATTAGTGCCTTAACTCGCCATCACACGGATAAGCTTTGCAAAAGCGGGTGCAAAATTACAACAAATATTTGAAATAAGCAAATTTATGAAGAAAAAAATGCTAAAAAGTAATTCTTTGAGGACTCAGAAGGGGGTAAACGGGCTTTCTATCCTTAAAAAAGTAGAAAATATCCACTGGTTTCTTGCATGTTCCATATAAAATATGTATTTTTGCCGTGTCAAATAACGACAGTAATATAAACCTTTAAATTATTAGAGAATGATTAATAGGGATTTAATTAGAAGAAAGATTGTACAGTTAACCTATGCGTACTATCAAAACGGCAATCACAACATGGATAATGCTGAGAAGGAATTGTTGTTTAGTCTTTCTAAAGCGTACGACTTGTATAACTACATGTTGCAACTCATTGTGGCTGTCACTAAAGAGGCTCGCAAGCGTTACGACGTGGAGTTGGCTCGTGCTCAGCGTGAAGGGGCAGAGGCTCCATCGCAGAAATTTGCGTTCAATCGTTTTGCTGTTCAGTTGGAAGAAAACAAAATGTTGGGTGATTGGATTGATGCGAAACATTCTTCATGGGATGATGACATTGAATTCGTGCGCAAGCTCTACACTAACATTACAGCCAGCGAGGCTTTTCAGGAGTACATGGCTTCAGAGGAAGACAACTATGAGGCAGACCGTGAGGCTTGGCGTAAGTTCTACAAGAATTTTGTGATGAACAATGATGAGCTGGATGCTCTTCTGGAGGAAAAGAGCCTCTATTGGAATGATGACAAAGAAGTGGTTGACACATTCGTGCTCAAGACCATCAAGCGTTTCGAGCAGGAGAATAAGGCCGACCAGGAACTTCTTCCTGAATATAAAGATTTGGAGGATCGTGACTTTGCCCGTAAGCTGTTCCGTTCTACCATCCTCAATTGCGACCAGTATCAGCGCTATATGAGTGATGCTTCCCGCAACTGGGATTTCTCCCGTCTGGCTTACATGGATGTGGTTATCATGCAGATTGCCATTGCAGAGATGGTCAATTTCCCAAATATTCCTGCTTCTGTCACTATCAATGAATATGTTGACTTGGCCAAGGTGTATAGTACTCCTCGAAGCGGCGGATATGTGAACGGAATGCTCGACAATATCGGCAGATTCCTCATCGACCGTGGTATCATTGCCAAGGAATTGCCTCCTCGCAAGGAACATCACAGAAGATAAAGTTCCGTAATGAAAACAGACTGAGGTCGATAGACTGAAGTTGAAAAAAGAATATTAATAACATTTTAAATAATAGCAACTATGAATTTATTATTGGTAGCACAAGGTGGTGGTGGTAATATAAGCTTCCTCGTTATGATGGTAGCAATTTTTGTTATCATGTGGTTTTTCATGATTCGTCCTCAGCAGAAGAAGCAGAAGGAAATCCGCAAATTCCAGAACTCTCTGCAGGAAGGTTCTAAGGTTGTTACTGGCGGTGGTGTTTATGGCACCGTTAAGCGTATCAACTTGGAGCAGAATACTGTAGATGTTGAGATTGCTCGTGGCGTAGTAATCACTGTAGCTAAGGGCTACGTGTTTGCTGATGCTACTGCTCAGACTCCAAATGCATAATATAGGAAAAATATGGCAAGTGATTAGAAACTTTTTGTTCAGTGCGCTGAACAAGGAGTTTCTGATTTTTTTGTTCTTTCTCTTTCTCAGCGGTGCTTTCTGGCTGATGATGGTGCTCAATGAGACTTATGAGGAAGAATTAGAGGTGCCTGTGCGCCTTGTCAATGTGCCTCGTAATGCCGTTGTGACCGACGAACCTGCTGATACTGTGCGGGTTATGGTGAGGGATAAGGGTTTTACATTGGTTACCTACAAATATGGCAAATGGTTTAAGCCGCTCTCGTTCAAGTTTGCTACTTATGCAGATGAGGATCAGGGGCACGGCGTGATTCCGAATGCCGACATGGTGAAGCAGGTGCAGAGCCAGCTCTATGGCTCCAGCAAACTTCTGTCAGTAAAGCCTGAAAAGCTGGATTTCTATTTCACATATGGTGCTTCCAAGCAGGTTCCTGTCAAGTTCAGGGGAAGGATTACGACGAGCAAGACTTATTATCTGGCTCATACGGAATTTCTGCCGGGTACGGTGACGGTTTATGCCAACAAGAAGCGGCTCGACCAGTTGCGCTATGTGGAGATAGAACCATTCAACTATCGCAACTTGCAGGATACGATCCACAAGACGGTGCACTTACAGAAGATTGTGGGCGTCAAGATCGTTCCGAATGCGGTGCGCCTTTCAGTCTATCCTGATGTTCTGACCGAAGAGACAATCGATGTTCCGATTACGGCCATCAATATGCCTCTGGGCATGGTGCTCCGCACATTCCCGTCTCGTGTCACCGTCAGATTTACGATAGGTGCCAGCCTGTTCAGAACTGTCAGTGCCGACCAGTTCAAGGTGGTTGTCGATTACAACGATCTGTCTTCCAATCCGGCTGATAAGTGTACGCTCCAGCTGCGCAGTGTGCCACGAACCGTGAGCAAGGCAAGGCTTGATGTGGAGAAGGTGGATTATCTGCTTGAACAGCAATAGGGAATAGGAGGATCTATAAAAGTAGAATCTGATGAAAATAGCTATTACAGGAGGAATCGGAAGCGGCAAGAGCTTTGTTTGCAGAGAACTTGCCAAGCGTGGAATCGAGGTTTACGACTGCGATGCTGCGGCCAAAAGGCTGATGCGTAGCGATGAGCAGTTGCAGGCTGCACTAAAGCTGCTTGTGGGCAATGAGGTCTATGCGGACGGAGTGCTTCAGAAACCAGTTCTCGCTCAGTTTCTTTTGGCGAGTGAGACCAACAAACTGGCAGTCAATGATGTGGTTCATCCTGCTGTGGCTCGCGATTTCGAACAGAGCGGAAAGAACTGGCTGGAAAGCGCCATTCTCTTTGACAGTGGTTTTGTTCATCGCACCCGTTTCGACTATGTGGTCTGCGTGACGGCTCCACAGGAAGTCCGTCTGCAGCGGATTATGCAGCGCGATCAGATTTCCCGCCAGAAAGCAGAGGAATGGATAAATGCCCAGTTGCCTCAGGCTGATGTCGTTTTGCAGAGTGATTTTGAAATCAGAAATGATGGAAAGGAAGATTTGAATCTGCAGATTGACAGACTCCTGAATCAGGTGAAATAGGACTTCTGCTGAGAAGCGATAGGAGTTTTCTTCCTTCGAATGAAAGAGGGGAGAATTTCTTCTTTGAAAAATAAAAGGAAAAAGTAAACAAAGAAATAATAAATAAGAAATAAAAAGAACAATGGAAACAATTCTTTCAATTGCAGGTAAGCCAGGCCTTTATAAACTGGTATCTCGTGGAAACAGAAACCTCATCGTGGAGACTATTGATGAGACTCACAGACGTATTCCAGCTTTCGCTACAGACCGTGTAACAAGTCTTGGCGACATCGCTATGTACACAGATGCTGATGAAATCGCCCTCTGGGAGGTTTTGGAGAGTGTAGGCAAGAAGGAGAACAGTCAGGTAAGCAGCCTTAACTATAAGAAGTGCTCTGCTCAGGAACTTCACGACTATTTCGCAGAGGTTTTGCCTAACTACGACCGTGACCGTGTACACGATAGCGACATCAAGAAGTTGCTCCAGTGGTACAATATCCTCGTGAAGAACGGCATTACTGATTTCAAGGCAACTTTGGCTCCAACAGATGGCGACAATGTAGATGATCGTCAGGAGGAAGCAGCTGCTGAGTAATCCCTATACATTATTATATATATAAGAGGGTGTGTTATAAGTCACATTCAGTGCGCCCGAAAAATGTCCCACAGATATTACAGATGTTCACAGATTTATTTTTTTTGTTTCAAAAAATCTGTGTAAATCTGTGAAATCTGTGGGACTATGTATTTTAGCAATTTCAAAAATCCTACATTTCTATGCTAAAATTTGGAGAATTCAGGAAAAAATTGTAATTTTGCAGCCGCTTTTGCATGGTGAACAGATTTCCACCTTGTCAGGAGCAAAATCTGAGTGCTTGGTAAACCTCGTAAAAAACAAGAAAAATGGAAAAGAAAACAACTCAAGTGAGTGTGCTGTTTATGCTTTTCAGCATCCTCTTTTGCGTTTGTCTGATTGCGGCAAACGTGCTCGAAACAAAGCAAATCGCCTTCGGGCCAGTATCTCTGACCGGTGGACTCATTGTATTCCCAGTGAGCTACATTATCAATGATGTCGTTTGTGAAGTGTGGGGTTATCAGAAAGCCCGCCTGCTGATATGGACAGGTTTTGCCATGAATTTCTTCTTCGTGGCTCTCGGTGCCATCTGTGATGTGATTCCTGCAGCACCTTATTGGACCAATGATGCTGGTTTCCACGCCATTTTCGGTCTGGCTCCACGCATCGCTGCCGCTTCCTTCGTAGCCTTCATCGTAGGTTCATTTGCCAATGCCTATGTGATGAGTGTGATGAAGATTCGTGATGGTGGCAAGCATTTCTCAGCCCGTGCTATTCTCAGTACCGTGGCAGGAGAGAGTTGCGACAGTATCATCTTCTTCCCATTGGCATTGGGAGGCGTAGTTCCTGCTTCTGAGTTGCCTTGGCTCATGCTCTGGCAGGTTATTCTCAAGACAGTATATGAAATCATCGTGTTGCCTGTAACCATCCGTGTGGTCAAGGCCATCAAGAAGCATGAGGGTGAGGATGTTTATGACAACAACATCTCTTATAATGTCTTCAAGATATTCAGTCTCAACTAATTACGTAATTCACAAATAAAAATTTACCAAGACAGTGGATAGAAAACAAGATGGTTTGCAGGCTCTCGGAGCCAAAACCGAATATAGAATGGATTATGCACCTGAGGTGCTGGAGACCTTTGTCAACAAGCATCCGGGCAATGATTACTGGGTACGTTTCAACTGCCCTGAGTTTACATCGCTTTGTCCGATTACCGGTCAGCCCGACTTTGCGGAGATTCGCATCAGTTATATTCCTAATGTGAAGATGGTGGAAAGCAAGAGTTTGAAGCTCTATCTTTTCAGTTTCCGCAATCATGGTGATTTTCATGAGGACTGCGTGAACATCATCATGAAGGATCTCATCCGTCTGATGGATCCTAAGTACATTGAGGTGACTGGTATTTTCACTCCTCGTGGCGGTATCAGCATCTGGCCTTATGCCAATTACGGCAAGCCTGGTACTAAGTACGAGAAGCTGGCAGAGCAGCGTTTCGCTACGCATGAATAAGTAAGATAATGATTATTCAAAAGAAGAAGCTACATCTTCGGCAGAAATGCTGGAGAATGTAGCTTTTTTCGTTTATATAGCATGGAAAATCCGCTCGGCATCGGTTACCTGATTATCCAGCTATTATAAATGAGAAATGACAAATGAGAAATGAGAAATGGGGGGGATGAGGAATGGGAAATCAAATAAACGCTTGGATTAAAATAAAATCGCAGAATCTCCGCCTCTTCCTCGCCTATACCGGGCGCAAGTATGATTACAGTAAGGCTTCCGGGCTCACCGATTATAATACAGACCGTATTGAGATCGGAATGCTCTACAGGCTGAAGGCTTATTAAAAGAGGAGGGGAAAAAGGAATCCTCTTGGTTTTTATTGAGGGGACTTTTCCTTTCCTTTGATAGAGAAGGAGTCTTTCCTTTTCTTAGATAGAGAAGAAACTTTTCTTTCTTCTTATAATATATGGAGAAGAACTCTTTTGAAAGAGGAAAAACTAAGATTTCAGTTCCCCTTATTTCCTGCGAGGATAAAAATAAAGAGGAAAAGTCCTTGTTTGAAGTAGGGGAAATTGAAAAAATCACAAAAAATCAAACCAAGTTTGCTTTTTACAAATAATGGTTCGTTTTTTATAAATAACTTCAGCAAAAATCATCGTATCTTTGTATTAGAAACAATAACTAATAGAATAAATACTAACTTAAACGACATAACATGATGGCTGACGAAAAGAAATTCAGAGTAGAGTCTGACCTTTTAGGTGAACTCAAAGTTCCTGCTGACGCACTTTACGGTGTTCAAACTCAGCGCGGTATTAACAATTATCATATCTCTCGCAAGACGATGTGTGATTATCCTGATTTCATCATCGCTATTGCATACGTGAAGCTGGCAGCTGCCCAGACCAATCATTCTCTCGGAGTTATCAATGATGAGATTTCCGGAGCTATGGCTGAGGCTTGCCGCGAAATCATAGACGGCAAGTGGCACGAGAACTTCCCTATCGACATGGTACAGGGTGGTGCTGGAACTTCTGTCAATATGAATGCTAATGAGGTAATCGCCAACCGTGCCCTCGAAATCTTGGGACGTGAGAAGGGGGACTATCTGTATGTTTCTCCTAACGACCATTGCAACTGCGGACAGAGCACCAATGATGTTTATCCTACATCCATCCGTCTCGCTCTCATCCGCATGAATGCTCATCTCGTGGGCGCTCTTACTGGACTTATCAGTGCTTTCCGCTACAAGGCTGAGGAGTATTTCGACACCATCAAGATGGGACGTACTCAGTTGCAGGATGCAGTTCCGATGACTATCGGACAGGAGTTCAACGCATACGCCAACAACCTGGAGGAGGAAATCCTCAATCTGGAGCGCAATGTGAAGCTTCTCCACGAAATCAATATGGGCGGTACTGCCATCGGTACAGGTCTGAATGCTGTTCCGGGCTTCGCTAAACTCTGTGCTGCCAACCTCAGTAAGTTGACCGGTGAGAATTTCATCTCTGCCAGCGACTTGGTGGAGGCTACACCAGATACAGGTGCTTACGTAAGCTATTCTTCAGCTTTGAAGCGCTTGGCAGTGAAACTTTCCAAGATCTGTAACGACCTCCGTCTGATGGCTTCAGGTCCACGCTGCGGTCTGAACGAGATCAACCTTCCTGCTAAGGCTCCTGGTTCATCCATCATGCCGGGCAAGGTAAATCCAGTTATCCCAGAGGTGACCAATCAGGTTTGCTT
Organism: Segatella hominis; assembly: GCF_019249725.2. Taxonomy (NCBI): domain Bacteria; kingdom Pseudomonadati; phylum Bacteroidota; class Bacteroidia; order Bacteroidales; family Prevotellaceae; genus Segatella; species Segatella hominis. The sequence goes on along the minus strand of NZ_CP137559.1, from coordinate 1,710,898 downwards.
CAAGGTAATCGGCAACGATACAACTATCAGTTTTGCAGCCGAGGCAGGTCAGTTGGAATTGAACGTGATGGAACCTATCATCACAGAGAGCCTCTTCGAGAGCCTTACCTGGATGAAGAATGCCATCGAAACCCTTACAGAAGAATGTGTATTGGGCATTACTGTCAACAAGGAGCGCTGCTATGAGATGGTAAAGAACAGTATCGGCATCGTGACTGCCCTCAATCCGATTATCGGTTATAAGGCCAGCACCAAGGTAGCCAAGGAAGCTCATGCCACAGGCCGCTCAGTCTATGACATCGTGATAGAGCAGGGACTGATGAGCAAGGAGGAGCTCGACAAGGCACTCGACCCTAAGGAAATGCTTCATTCTCATAAGTTCACCTTGAAATAAATGTGGGATATGAAGAGTTGAAAAACAAAACTTTCCATAACTAATTGAATCCAAGTATATACATTCATTGAAGAAGCCTGCAGGCGAATCCAACTATCTCTCTCTCGGATTCCGCTTGCAGGCTTTGATTTTTTATTTTGTTTTCCAGAAATTTTCTCTTTTCTTTTAGGGAAACTTTCTCTTTTTTGGGGGAGAACCCTTCTCTTCTCTTTTAGGGAACCCTTCTCCTTTTCTTTTAGAGACCTTTCCGGAGATTTTTCTTTTATTTTTTCTTATTTCTTTCCCCTATACGCCAGTGGCGTCATTCCCGACCGCTGCTTGAAGAAATTGGTCAGGGCGCTCTGGTCGCTGAAGTTCAGATAGTCGGCTATTTCCCCCATTGTCATGTCCGACTGGGTGAGCAGGTTGCATATTTCCTTGTAAACCAGTGATGTAACGTGCTCATTCACCGTAGAACCGCTGATTTCCCTCACCAGTCTTGAGAGATAGGCGGTAGAAACATTCAGCTTGTCGGCATAGAATCTGATCTGTCGCTCCTTGCGGAAGAAGCGGTAGAGGTGATGTAGGAAAATTTCATACACTTCCTTCTTGTGCCCCAAGTCGTTGGAAACGGAACATTGCTCGTAGGGCAGTTCCTCGATGATGAGTTTGAGCACGTTGAACATACTCTTGATCATCTCAATCTTGTTGATGTGCTGGTGCCTTACAATGTCTCTCACGAAGTGGAAAATATCTGCGATGCTTTTCATCTTTTCAGGTGAAGGCTGGTATCGGGTAGGCTGGTCGGTGAAATGCTCGTCCACCAGAATACATTCCGCCTCAAAGTCGGGCGAAACCTCCTTCAACTCTACGATTTCCTTAGGCGAAGCAATGAGAAATTCGCCCGTTTTCACTTCCAGGGCTTCGTCCTTATTGCTGTTGAAATGCAGCAGGCATTTGCCCTGTTTCAATAGCAGCAGTTTGGTGAAGAGTGTACGTTCCTTCACCATTTCCGCCAGTTCTTCCGAGCTTACGCAGTTGTTTTCCTCGCCGTTGATGGCGAAGTGGGCAGCGTAGGCGCCATAAATGTCTGTCAGATGATATTTGGCAGCAAATTCTTCCAGGTTATAGACTATCTGTTGTTTCATGTTTACTTATATCCTTATAGAAAAGTTATTTTCTGGGGGCCGGTTCCCCCGATGAGAATCCCCAGTTACCCTTGGGTTTCCCCGATGAGAATCCCCGGTTTCCCTTTTGGGGGATGATTCTATGAGGGCAAAAGTACAAAATATCCATCAGACATCAACATTTTTTTTCTAAAAAAATGTTTTCCATTTTCTTCAGCTCCTTCTCAAACCGGTGTTTGTAGAGGAAACCGGCAATCGTGAGGCCGAACGGGAAGGCGATCCATATGCCCAAAATACCGATGCCGCAAGGAAAACCGAGCGTATAACCCAACGGCAGACAGATGATGAAGTAGGCAATGAAAGCATAGGTCACCATCGGTTTCACGCAGGCAATACCCCTCAGTGCATTGGCAAAGGTATATTGCAGACCGTCGCCAAACTGGTAGATCATCATCATGATGATCAGCAGGGCCACGTACTGCTGCACCTCCACATTATCATTGAACCATCCGCCTATCTGATGTCTGAGCAGCAGCACCGGAATGCCCATGCAGAGGGAGAACAGCAGGTTGAGTCTCCAGCCGTCGTAGGCATTTCTTCTGACTGCAGCAAAGTCGTTCTGTCCCACGAAATGGCTTACTCGGATGGCCAGCGCCGCAGCCATACCGGAGAGTACGAGGTAGAACAGTTGGGAGATAGTTATCATCACCTGATGGGCAGCCAGCGGAATCGTTCCGAGCCATCCCACCATCACGCAGCTCAGCGTAAAGGCGCCCGATTCCAGCGCCAGTTGCAGCGCCACAGGCCAACCCAGGCGGTTCATCTCCCGGAAGTCAGCCCCGTTGATGCGGCTTGCTATGATATTGTTGCGATATTCCCTGTATTCCTTCGTGACGGCGATGATGCCTACCATCGCCACAGCCATGAGTACACGACTTGCCAAGGTAGAGATTCCGGCACCTAATAATCCCATTTCCGGACAAGGTCCCACACCATAGATGAGCACCCAGTTGCCGAAGATATTGACGATGTTTCCCATGATCATCACCCACATCGCTACTTTGGTATTTCCGATTCCGTCGAGAAACTGTTTCAGCGTATTAAAAACGCCCACGAAGAGCACCGAAACGAGGTTGACGATGAAGTAGGGGCGTATGAGCGTAAGGAGTTCCTCGGGCTGACCGATGCGATGGAGATTGAAGTAGAGGACCACCAGGGCGAGCGAGAAGATTACGCCCACCACCATATTGGCGAAGAAGGAATTTTTCACTTTTTGTCCTATTTCGTCCGTTTTCTCCATGCCGTAGAGTCTTCCGATGATAGGGGTGAGACCATAGGAGAAACCCATGTAGGAAACGAGGATGAAGGTGATGATATTGTTGACGAGACCTGCCGCAGCCAGTTCCTCCGTACTGTGATGTCCGATCATGAGCGTGTCGGCGAATCCCAGAATGATGGTTCCCAACTGTCCGATGATGATAGGAACCCCGATGCATAGGAGTTCCCGATAGTAATGTCTTTTATGTTCCGTGATGGAAGTATTATTGCCCATAGTTAGTAAAATTAAACCTAATTGTTTGTAAAAAGCAAAGATACTGCTTTAGAAAAGTCGTGCAAAGTTACTGCTTTTTTCTGATATAAGCAAGAAATTGGTGTGAAATAAAGGATAAAGTGATTGTAAAACCTTAATGACACTTAATGACACCCACTCTTCATGACACCTTTCCTTCGTGATGCCTTCCCTTAATGACTGGAAGAGTGTAAATAATGAGCCTAAAATTTTGCATTATCAAATGACCACCATCATGCCTTTGCTCTACCAGAGTGGCTATATGACCATTAAGGGCTACGACAAGATGAGTAAACTCTATGAGTTGGCCTTGCCTAATCAGGAGGTTAAAGTCGGTTTGTTCGGCACAGTCTGCTTCCGCATTATCTGGAGCGTCACACCGCCAAGGGTAGGCTTGATGTGATGATGGAGACAAGGGAAACAATCTATGTGATGGAAATGAAGTTTGATAAGAGTGCAGATGAGGCTTTGTAGCAGATCAACGACCGCAAGTATGCCGATAGCTTTGCCCATAGAAGAAAGCCTGTGATAAAGGTCGGTTTGAACTTCCTGCAGAAGGACGGAGTGAGCAGTTTGGAGTGGAAGATAGAATAAATTAATCTGGCTTGCCATTCAATAAAGTTATAGTATTTGTAAATTCAGATACTAAATCATTAAACAGAGGATTGTCTCTTCTGATAATCAATGCTGCGTAATTCTCATTTTCTTCTTCATCGTAAACAACTTGAGGGAGAAAAAGAAAATCATCATTCTCTGCATAAACAGAAAACCAATAACTGAATAGACGACTTCTCATTTTTTGCATTCCATCGCCAGTTTCACATATATATAATAATGCAGCTTGATTTTTACGAAAGAATTCATCCACAATACACATTACCGTTTCTCTAACTTTGGAATCTCGTGGTGATTTGGTTCCTTCATAATTAGTCAACGCAAACTGATATGACTCTCCGCTTTGCAGCAATTCGTCTTTTTCAAAAGCAACACTAAAGCTTACTCCAAAGTCGCTTACAAACTTGAATAAGCCTGTTGAAAAATCCAATTCAACAATATAAGGAGAATTGGCATTTATTCTATCTAATTCCAATTCTTCCATTACAAGACATTAAAGTTTACAGGTTCTTCGCCCGTACGTAATTTGTAGTCTTCATAAAGCATCTTCTGCATCTTGTCAACCATGGCTTTCTTTGTTGCCTTGGCTGATTCCCAACGTCTAAGAGCCTCTTCTCTTGTTAATTTATTCATATTCAATCCTCCATTATTAATAACCAAATATATCCGTTAAAACCTTAAAGGCACCCACTCTTAATACTATCCCCTCTGCATTTCCATGATGAAGTCGTCGGCAATGTAGCTTTCTCGCCGTTCCCTCCACGCAGGATGCAGCGAAGGCAAGTTTGATTTCTTCCAGGGGCAATTGTATTCTGTTGCGTTCTTGTACCATAAGCTCCCCCTCTTACTCCTCAATATCTCTTTTTCTGAAATTTTCTGCAAATATAAGCATTATTTTTCTAATATGCAAGCTTTTCCGATTTTAATATTAAATAATTGAGTCTGTTTGAGTGATTTTAGAGTGATAACTATCTGAAAATCAAATAGATAACGAGTTGAAAAAAGTTCTTTCTAAAGCTGTGTCATTTTGCAGGATGGTTCCTACAGGGTGTCATTAAGAGTGGGTGTCATTAAGTGTCATTAAGAAAAAATGGAAGTGTCATTTAGGGCTATAGTATAATATATAAATTTTATATATTATACTATAGAGCAAATTTGCGCCCCCGAAAACCTTAATGACCCTTAATGACACCCACTCTTAATGACACCTTTGTTTTCCCAAAGATATTAAATGCAAAATTCAATTTTATATATATCGCTATAAATCAGATACTTACAGACTTTTTTATAACTTTTTTGCCATATTCTTGTTTTCTGCTCAGAAAAATTGTACCTTTGCACCAGCATTGCGAAAGAAAGCTCCTCTTGTACTGAAAACAGCCATAAAAGACGACTCTCCTTGGTCTAAATTGATGACAGGCGCCGCTCATCAATAACGGCCAAAATAAGGGCAAAGGATGACAAACTCGGAAGAGCATTACAGGATATGGGACTGAAGAATCGGCACATTCCACCTCTTCGGGTGTTTTAAGTTGCGTGTGATATAGTATAAAAAAATAAAAACCTCCAGCTTCACAGTTGGGGGCTTTTGGAGAGTACCGGGGAATTATCCCCGGAGTGATTAACTTACAAACACAAAAGCTCTAATTAGAGCTCTTGCCAGTTCTCACTTCTCTCACGAGAAATAAAGAACTTTTATGCAAAGATAGTATATTTTTCCCGAACCACCCAATTTTCTCTGATTTTTTTTACAACATTAACATTAGCGTGTGTTTTTAGTGATATTCACACATAAAGAAGTAAAGTTCCGAAAGTTTTTCACTACCGTAATAAGAGCTTTCGAGAATAGACAAAAGAGTTTGGGAAGATATACTGATACATATGAAAATGCTAAAATCTTCGAGAAGAGGTGTCATTAAGGGTAGGTGTCATTAAGTGTCATTAAGGTTTTCGGAATTCTCCCTATCCCATAATAATTGTTTTTTTAGGATGCGAAGATATGAAAAATAAGCGGAAAAGTGAAGTATCTGGATTCTTTTTTGTATTTTTGCAAGCAAATTGTAAAGGCTTATGAATTCGAGATTTTTAACTAATTATACCGAGACATCTTTTCTGTCAACCATTCAGATGAATTTACGACGTTGTAAATCATTTGATTTCTCAGTCAGTTTTATCAAGAAAGCTGGCTTAGTACTTTTGGCGAAAGACATCAAGGCTGCTTTGGAACGTGGAGCTAAAGGCAGAATCATCACTTCTACCTATCAGAACTTCACGGATGTGGAATCTTTGAACTTTTTTATGAGCTTAACGCAATTTCCTCATTTCGAATGCCATCTGGATGATGAATGCTTCCATGATGAGAAAAACTATTCTACCAATGGATTTCATTCCAAAGGCTATATTTTCGAGATGGAAGATAATAGGGTAGAAATGGTTGTGGGATCATCCAATATCACTCGTTATGCTTTGCTGAAAAACATAGAATGGGATTTGGTGGTGGATTGCGAGCGAGATGCAGAGGCCTATCTTGATGCAATGGCTGAGTTTGAAAAGCTATGGAGCAAGACTTATGAATTGTCTCAGGACAGAATCAAGACTTATGCCACCAAACTCAACTTTGCCATTGAACGCTGGGATATGGATTATGATATGGCTAACTCTGACATCAAGCCCAACTATATGCAGCGCAAAGCACTCAGAGAATTGAATCGCTATCGTGCCATCGGACAGGAGCGTGCATTGGTAATTTCTGCTACGGGGTCGGGAAAGACTTATTTGGCAGCTTTCGATGCGCTCAATTTCAATCCAGACAGATTGCTCTATATCGTTCATGAAAGCTCTATCCTGAAGAAATCATTAGAAACCTTCCAAAAGGTATTTGGTGGCGCTAAGACTTGCGGATTGTATAATGCAGAGGCTAAGGAGTCTGGTGAGGATTTCCTGTTTTCTACCAATGTCTCTATGTGCCGTTCGCTCGAACTCTTTGATAAGAAGGAATTTGATTATATCATTATCGATGAGTGTCATCATGCTGTGGCGGATAGTTATCGCAAGATTATCGACTATTTTGAACCAGAGTTCTTGTTGGGCTTGACAGCTACAGAAAATCGTATGGACAATCAGGATGTGGTAGAAATCTTCGGCAATAATATCCCTTATGAGTTGAGGCTCCGAGATGCAATCATCAACGATCTGATTGTGCCTTTCCATTATTATGGTATTCGTGATGAATTGGTAGATTATGGCTTGACCTCTTCAGGTGAACGCCGATTAATATCGCAAATCTCTATGCCTGAAAACTGCGAGTTTATTCATCAGCAGATTGAAAAACATCGTATGGAAGGACAGAAACTGAAGGCGCTGGCTTTCTGTAGAAACATCCAGCATGCAAGGATGATGGCTGATAACTTAGGCGATTATTATCATACAGCATTCTTGAGTGGGAAGAACAAAGCTGGTGAACGTATTCGTGCTTACAATGATTTGCAAGATGAAAACCGGGATTTGGAAATCTTGTTTGCTGTAGATATTCTGAACGAGGGTGTGGATATTCCGGGTGTCAATATGGTGCTCTTTTTGCGCCCAACGGAGTCGAGTACTATCTTCTTACAACAATTGGGTCGAGGTCTTCGTAAATATACCAATAAGCCCTACGTTACGATACTCGACTTTATCGGAAATAGCTATAAGCGCAGCGTTCATATCGCTTTGGCGCTGGGTAGTCTTTCTCGCAATTCCATATTAGAGAAGAAACTCCTGAAGTTTATGGTGAGGAATGATTTCAAAAGTTTGGGCTTGAGTGATTATGGTGTAGAAATCCACATCGACGATCTTTCAAAAGAGGAAATCATCGATAAAATAGAGAGCGAGAATTTTAATCGCATCAACTATCTGAAGATGGATTATCAGAACTTCAAGGCTTATCTGAAGACTCCATCTTATCCATCGCACATGGATTATATGAATAGTGATTATGCTCCTAATCTCTTGAAATTCATGAAGATAAAGATTGGCTCCAAGAAAACAAATTCTTATTATGGCTTCTTAAAGGGTATAGAGGAAGAGGATTTACCTGTATTCTCAGAAGAGCAGATAGCTTGCATCAATTATCTTTCAAGTCTTTTGCCATTGGTAAGAGAGCATGAGTATTTGGTAATCAAAAATTTACTAAGCGGAGAGACTGCGTTATCTCATATAGAAGCCAATATCCAGGAGGAGATTCCTGGTTTTAAGCCAGAGCAACTGGAGCATGCTTTGCGATTCCTTGAAGATGGAATGGCAGTGAAGATAGAAGAGGGTGAAGTGCATTTATGTGGTGAAAGAGAACAGGAATATGAGGCTTATCTGCAAGATTTACTCAACTATGGTTTGACACAATATGATGCAAGATATGCTGATGAAACAGAGGATTTCCTGTTATGGCAGGATTATCGCCAGGACCAGGTGCTCTTGAAGATATTGGAGAATCCGAAGCACAATCAGTATGGCACATACTATAAAAATGGCAATATGTATGTCTTTGCTGGTTTGAAGAAGGATGCTTCCCTGGATGATCATTTGAAGTATAATGACAAGTTCTTGTCTCCAGATGTTTTCCAGTGGGAAAGTATTGCCCATATTTCTGCCAAGGATGAGGCTTTGCAGCGGGCAGCCAAAAGGGTATTGGTATTTGTGAGAAAGGTGAGTGCCGAGAATGGTATCACCCTGCCTTATACATATATAGGTACTGGTCACTTGGAGAATGCAAGAAAGGGTGTGACAAAGAATGGATCTATATTATATGATATTCACATGGACAATCCGTTGCCGCAAGAATTGCAGGAAGATTTCCAATGGATGGAGTAAATGATATTTTAAATCGAGTAGATGATATTTTAAGTTGTTAAGACAATGATACATTATAATGTGGTAGCAGCCGTTGTTTGCCATAATGGCAAGTACCTCTGCATGCAGAAAGGCAAGACGAAGTTTGAATATACCAGCTATAAATGGGAGTTTCCTGGTGGCAAGATTGAACCTGGGGAAACTCCTCAACAGGCATTGGCTCGTGAGTTGATGGAGGAGATGGAGTATCCTGTAGAAGTAGGAGAGGAGTTGGTAACCGTGAATCACGAATATCCTGATTTCTCGATAACCATGACAGCCTTTCTGTGTACGCCAAAAGGCGATGCTGATGGGTTCAAGAGGCGTGAGCACGCTGATAGCAAGTGGTGCAGGCCTGTAGAGTTGAAAAATCTCGACTGGGCTGCAGCGGATGTTGATGTAGTTAGAATTTTGCTATAAAATACTCGATGGCTGCTAACAAATCATCGAGATTGTTCTTGATGACATCTAACACTATATCCCCGTCTATATTAAAGTAACCATGTGCAATATGGTTACGTATGCCAATAACATCTTGCCATGGTATTTCTGGACGTTCAATTAATAGGCGAGATTGAGTTAATCTGTCAATTTGCTTGACTCCTTCTCCAATTGCCTCTATAAGCATACAACTAGCTGCAAGATTCTTCATTCCCTCAGGCGTACTATAGTAATCATCAACAACCTGTACATCTCTGTTCCAATCTTGCAATTGTTTGATAGCTTCCTTAATTTGTATTAAGGTGCCAACTATTCTATTTGATGATGTATATTCCGTCATGTTCTATTTCTTTAAGAAGGAATGGATTTATATGCTTGTGCATTCTTACTATATCAACAGAGCATTCTAATAAGTTTTCTAAAAAACGCTTTAATCTAACCACAAGGAACATTTTGGGTTCCATATCTACACATATATCAACATCACTACCTTCTTTCTGTTCATTTCTGGAAACTGAGCCAAAAAGGCGCAATGACTTTACTCCGAAGTTCTTTTTCAGCTCTTCGGCATGAGATAAAATCAGTGATATATAGTATTCCTTTGACTTCATAATCATCATTTTTGTTTCTACCGCAAAGATAAGATAAAAACTTGAAACTACCAAGCATAAGCCTTCTTTTTTATGAATTATTACACGATTATAGATTTGATTCTATGTGATATTCGATTTTGGGATATCCGATAAAAGAATATATATTTGCGCCTAAAATTAAAGTAAAAATGGACAAGAGCATACATTCACATTTATATCACCAAGTCATTGGTCGCTTGCGCAGCAAGCGCGAAATGGGGGGGTAACACAGGCTCAACTCGCTGAACTACTGAAAGTTAATCAGGCGTTTATAAGCAAGATTGAGACTTGTGAACGCCGCCTTGATATCATAGAACTTCATCATATTTGCCAGGTTTTAGGCATCTCGTTTGTCGACTTCATTCAGGAAGTCGATAGGGATATACTGTGCAAAAGAGAAGGTGAATGATTAAAATAAGCTAAAAAAGAACAATGGCTAATAGAAAATATACCTTTATAGATTTGTTTGCTGGTTGTGGAGGTCTTTCTGAGGGCTTTTATAGAGTAGGCTTTAAGGCTTTAGCCCATGTTGAAATTAATCATTGGGCATGTGAAACCTTAAGGACTAGAATGCGCTATTATGGTTATAAGAATATAGATAAAGAAGTAATAGAACATGATATAACTACCCCTGATATTATTGATAAGATTGATGAAGCAGTAGCAGGAAGAACTGTTGATGTTATTATTGGTGGTCCTCCTTGTCAGGCCTATTCTACGGCAGGTCGCGTACGTGATGGAAAAGGAATGGCTACAGATCCAAGAAACTTTTTGTTTGAGAAGTATGTAGAAATACTAGAATATTATTCTCCGAAGTTTTTTGTATTTGAAAATGTAACAGGGGTGTTGTCTGCAAAAGTTAATGGCAATCATATATTCCCCAAAATTATTCAGGCTCTAGGGAACAAATATGATATTATAAGTGATCCTACGGTATTAATTCATAATACCGCAGATTACGGAGTACCACAAGTACGAAAAAGGGTAATAATAATGGGGGTAAGAAAAGACATAGACAAAACATCTGTGGCTGAACTCTATAATGATGTCATAAAAACTCATTGGAACCCTGAAACTCCGTTAGATGAGCGTGAAGGACGGCAGAAGTTTGTAGATGTAAAGCAAGCTATCGGTGATTTGCCGGCGGTAGAGCCAGGTAATGATGCATCTACAGAGACTTTTGATTATCCTTGTGATAATACCTTCTTGAAAAGAATAGGTAAAAGGGGAGTTTATCCTTTAAGAGACCATATAGCTCGACGACACAATGCTCTAGACAGAGAACGTTTTACGGTGATGATTCACAATCATTGGACATTTGGACAACTCAGAAGAGAAATGCCTCAATACGAACATGAGCATGCTCGCGTGTTTGATAATAGCTATGTGGTTCAGTGGTGGGATTTACCATCTAAGACAATATTGGCTCATATTCATAAAGATGGATTTCAATTTATCCATCCTGATGAGAAACAAGCGAGGTCTTTTACTGTTCGTGAAGCAGCAAGAATACAATCGTTTCCTGATGATTTTGAGTTTATAGGGTCAAGAGGAGAAAAATACAAACAAATTGGCAATGCTGTTCCACCTTTGTTCGCAGAGGCTTTGGCAAAGTCGATTAAAAAGAATTTAGATAAATTAGTCGCATGATTTTTTCTACGGTAAAAAACATATCAAACAAGGATGAGTTTTTAGAATTAATTCTTGTCTATATAAGGATTGTGGAGGTAATAGCAGAAAAAAATAAAACTGTTATTACCAATGCAACATTGTCGGATTCCATTATATTAGAAATTAAAGATATGGGAATAATTGACAATATGGAAGATTTGACATTGTTGAAAACCATAACAAAAGATTTGTATGGTAGATTTATAAACTGTGTTTGGTTTTATATTACCAACAAGAAAATGTTTGGTAATCAACTCGACAAATTAAGCAATAAGAAGCGCAAACAAATTCAAGATAAATGCAAGAAAGAACACAAACCTACTTTTGCAGATTTTTTTGCAGGAGCAGGTGGATTAAGTTATGGATTTACCCAAGCTGGTTTTAGAGTGTGTTTCGCAAATGATTTTGAAGATGTTTGTGTGAGAACATATAGATATAATCATCCAGAAATTGCTTCTAAAAAAGTAATAAAAGGAGATATTCGGAAAATTGTCGATAACGTTCAAGACTATATAGATGAAGATGTAGACATAGTAGTTGGCGGTCCTCCTTGCCAAGGATTTAGCAGTGCAAATCAACAACGTGTAATAGATGACCCTCGCAATGAATTGTATAAATATTATATTAAAGGCATAAAAAAGATTTTGCCTAAGTTTGTTGTGATGGAAAATGTAAAAGGTATGCTAAAAGTTGCAGATCAAGTTGTTGAGGACTACGAAAGTATAGAAGAAGAAAAAAATGGTACAACTTATAGCTATACTGTTTCATACAAGTTATTAAACTCATTAGATTTTTCTGTCTCACAAAGTAGAGAAAGGTTAATTTATATTGCTATTAGGAATGACATTGCTGAAAAGCAAAATATCACTCCAAGTACAATATTTGAAGAAATCAGTAAGGCTAACGAGAATAAACATCATTATCTATTGCGTGATGCTCTGGAAAATATCAAACCATTAGATGCTCCAAGAATAAAGAACATGAATGAGAAAGACGACGAAAATTCTGGAAAGAAAATAGATGTTAATACTTTCTCTGGGGATGAAACGCCATATCTACGTTTAATAAATGGCGGACGCAAAATCCCTATTCTTTACAATCACAAGGCACGATATGTAAATGATATAAATTACGATATATATCGTCTGTTGAATCAAGGCGATGATGCTTCTGATCCTAAAATTTCAGACATAATGCCGTATACAAATAGGTTGCACTGCTTCAAAGATAAATACTACAAACTTGTTGCAGACAAACCTTCACGAACAATTACAGCGCATTTGAGAATGGACTGTCATTCGCATATTCATCCTTTTCAGACAAGGGCAATTACGCCAAGAGAAGCTGCAAGATGTCAATCATTTCCTGATGACTACTTGTTTCTTGGTGCTTATCTCAAAACATACATGCAAATAGGTAATGCCGTTCCTTGTCTAATGGCAAAAGGAATAGCCAATATTATTAAAAAATATTTATAGTTATGGGATTGACAAGAATAACGCAATATATTCATAGACCTAATGCAACAGAGATAGGATTGGGTAATACTCACGAGTGTTATATGCTTGTGGGTACAGATGTCGATATGTCTGATATCTTTCCTTTAGGTATAGATGTGTCTATACATGATGCTAACTCTTCTAAAGAATATACTCTTAAATCTTCAAATGTCCGAGAGTTTAGAATTAACCAGATGGGTGATATTTATAGAGACTATAATGTTACTCCTGGTGACGAGATTCTAATTAGCCACATAGTGAAGAATGGATGTTCAGAATTATGCTTTACCGTGAACAAATTAAATAGGGTTGTTTTGTTCGTAAAGAATGAGACAAAGAATGGAGAGACGAAAAGAGTGGCAGAAATAGTAAATATTGATAGATTAAAACCTTTTGAGAAAGGTCTGAAATATTATGAAATAAATGTCAACAATAGAGGTAAGCAAGATTTACTTAAAATATCTTTTGATGGAGCAAAAGCAAAAAGAGCTGACTCTCCAAATTTGACAGACTATTATCTTGTACAAATTAATGACGACAAGATGCCTAATGGCACGTATTATTTAACTCTAAATACAGATGGCAACACGTTGGCAAAATTGCCTAAAAGTGACTTTAATACTATTGAGTTTGATGATAAAAAAATACGATCTATGGGAGCAAGTGTAAAAAAAACAAAAATAATGGCACCTCTTCAACAAATTTATTACGGCGCCCCAGGCACAGGAAAATCGTTTGAGATTAAGAGAATTACAAAGTTTTACTCAACTATCCGTACAACATTCCACCCTGATAGTGATTACTCAACGTTTGTTGGCGCATATAAACCAGTTATGGCAGAAAGTACAGTCTATGGTTTACAAGGTGAACCAATAAAAGTTTCTCAAAAAGATGGCACAAAAGTAGAATTAAAGGAAAATCGCATTACTTATAGTTACGTCAAGCAAGCGTTCTTAAAAGCGTATCTTGGCGCATGGCAGAAGTATGCAAAGGGCGGTGAAACGACAGAACCTCTGTTCTTGGTGATTGAGGAAATCAACCGTGGCAACTGCGCACAGATTTTCGGTGATTTATTCCAGTTGCTTGATAGAAGCGATGATGGGTTCTCGACATATCCAATAGAAGCAGACTCGGACTTGCAAAAAGAGATAGAGGCTGCGTTTGATGAGGGTGGTGAATATGCTCTTGAAAATGGGTTTGATGTGGATGGCGTTGTTGAAGACTACACCAGTAACTATGAGGACAGTTCCCTCACGAAAGACATCAAGAAGGGTAGAGTGCTTTTGTTTCCAAACAACCTCTATATCTGGGCAACTATGAACACAAGTGACCAAAGTCTATTCCCAATCGACTCCGCTTTCAAGCGCCGTTGGGACTGGAGATACGTCAAGATTACAGATGCAGGCAAAGGATGGAAGATACAGTGCGGTGGTGAATATAGCGACTGGTGGGCTTTCGTCACAGAAATCAACAAGAAGATTGCTAAAGAAACAAGCAGTGATGATAAGAAACTCGGCTATTTCTTCTGTAAGCCAGCAAAGGATAATGAGTTTATCACAGAAGACAAGTTTGTTGGCAAAGTGTTGTTCTATCTTTGGAACGATGTTTTTAAGGATGGTGATATAACCTTGTTCAAGGTGAGCGACAATGGAAGCGATGAAATTAGTTACGATGCTTTCTATAATGATGACAACAAGGTGAATATTGCTGCCGTCAGAAAGTTCTTGGTGAATGTTGTTGGCGAATCAAACATTCTTAAAAAAGGTGATATTGTTCCAAATGATGATGTTATACCGATAGAAACTTCTGGAGAAGCAAATGATAATACCAGATATATATTTAATGGAAAATCTGGGCTTTCCAAGAAAGACCTTGGCTTAAATATCGTGATTAAATATATAACCGAACATAAAGACAAGACTTTCGAGGAGCTTCAAAGTGATTTAGCATTTGACAATACAGTTAAATATAAATATGCCGGAATAATTGCTCGTGAAGATTCTATTAAAAATAGCTATTTGCGCTATTATGTAAATGAACAAACTTCTGCAAATGGAATCAAGTATAAGGTCTTAAATGGATGGAGCATATACAATATTGATTTCATCATCGGATTTGCAAAGAAACAAGGTTGGACAGTAGAAGAAGTAACAGAATAAGACTATGCGCATATTAATCGAGGAATACCAATATGATTATGAGGACGTTTGCGACGTTCTCAAAGGTCTTGGTGTGCTTCAAGACGTGGAAGGAAAAGTAAGCCTAAGCTATGTAGGCTACTATTTCAACGACGATCCTGATGTGAACGATTGCGTGTTTATTCTGCCAAAGGTACTGTTGGAAGGTGAGTTTAGACATGAGAAAGTATTTGGACATATAGACCCAAAGGACTTAATCAATGCTGACGATTGCAAGATGTCAGTCGATGAACATAAGTTTATCTACGAACTAAGCGTATGGATATACCGTGCCATCTGCGTTTTCCGTGACCATGAGTTTGACCGCTACGCAAACAAGAAGCAGGCAAGCATTGTGTTATATAAACAAGCACCGATGATGGGACACATGAGGAAGCGCAAGGCAAGCACTTTCCTCGATGTGTTGTTGGCGTTGCAAGAATGGAACAAGAAGAATGAGAGTTTCGTGATGTTCATCGTCAAGAACCTCCATTCGGGTTACAACAAAATCAACTGGATACGCACAATATCCCGAAGCCAAGTAGTCATTCAAGAAAGCATCGGTGGTACACGTCGTCAAGATGCCAGTTATTTGAACCCTATCAACAAGAAGCGTCAAATCAACTTTGACGAAGAGTTACTTGTCATATATTACAGTATCTTGGAATATATGAGGGCGGAATACGGTTTCCCTGTCAAGATAAACGTAAACTTCCCTTTGATAAAAGGCGAAAAGTTCAAGCGATACATCAACGGCTATGGAAAGAGAAGACTCAAACAAATCAAGTACAAGTATTTCTCCGACAAGGCGTTGGAGCTTTGGAGCTATTGCTATGCGTTCTTTAACAGACCTGACAATGTAACGCTGAACGTAGACCAAAGAGAGTATTTGCTTGTGAAGAGTTTCCATGTCGTGTTTGAAGCCATCATTGACGAGTTGATAGCAGGTGACCAGAAGTTGCCAAAGGACTTGAAAGACCAACCTGACGGAAAACGAGTGGATCACATCTATCAGTACCAGGAGCTGACCAATAATGAAAACGATGACAATATCTATTATATAGGTGATTCCAAATACTACAAGCGTGGCAACTCACTTGGTAAGGAGTCAGTATATAAGCAGTTTACCTACGCAAGAAATGTCATTCAGTGGAACTTGGACTTGTTCAACGATGGCAAGCCAGAAGACCAAAGCGGCCATGTAAAGTTGCGTGACGATGTTACCGAGGGCTACAACATCATACCAAACTTCTTTATTTCTGCCAACCAAAACGTTCTTATCCCAGAGAAAGAAATTCATTTGATAGACAGCGACAAGGAAGAGGGAAAGCGTAGAAAGCAGTATTACATCAGCAGGCAGTTTGATAACAGACTGTATGACCGAGATACGTTCTTATTGGCACACTTTGATGTGAACTTTCTCTTTGTGGTAGCTCTCTATGGTCGCAACAACTCTTCAAGTAAAGAGCAGTGGCGCAACAATGTACGAAAGATATTTCGTAAGGAAATTCAGAAGATGCTCAAAGATAACTTTGACTTCTACGCCATGACTGCGCACGCTGAGGTGAATCCAGACACATATATCAAGGAGAATTTCCAAACGCTCCTTGGTAAGGTTTATCATCCTTTCGACAATAGGGAAGGTAGCGACCAACAATATTTCTCACTTGCACTGCGCAAGCCGGAGAAAGAAGAGAGCGAAGCTATTAAGAAAAAGGTGATGGATGAGAACGAAGCCGTGATGTTTGAGTTGAAACAAGCGTTCTATATCGCCAAGTGTCCGCTTGGTGTAGATCCAAGAACGTTGCCAGAGGATGTGATGCCTATTGTGGAAGCACGTCCGCATGATGTCATTCCGAAGGAGTTTCTTACCATGCACTATTTGGAGAACTACCCATTGGCAACGTTTCTCATTGGTATCGTGAATGGTATCGATCATTTGAACTGGATATTCAGTAGACGAGGTGGTAAGCGTGATGATGCCTACAATGTGCGACTGGGTAAGGAAGCGCATGGAGGTGTGGTGAAGAGTCGTGATTACGTGAAGCACGCTAAGTTTGTGATTTTATATAAGGATGGCGAGCATAAGGTTTACAAGGCATTTCGTGTGAAGAACACTGGTGAGCTGTCTCGTGAGCAAATGATAAAACAAGGTTATTTGAATCCGCGACACGACAAGTATTTCTGTTATTTTTTCGATGAAGAGATAACGCTTGGAGAATTTGATATTCAAGGAATACTCGAAGCCGACAAGAAGAAATACGAGACTGATGCGAAGTTGAAAGAAGCGTATGCTGAGGGGCAGCCAGTGTTTATGAGTGGTGAGGAGTTGATAAAGTTTAGGAAATAAATGTAAGCCATCGGCTAACCCCGTCTTGCATATTCTCTGAAAATCTTGTAGAAATCTTCAAAATTCTACAAGATTTTCGGAGATATTCAAAGAAATTCTAAAGTACCGCTGCACAGACCTTGCGGAACCAGTCAAGTTTCTTGCCGCTCATTTCTGCTATGGATAAGTTCTCTTTGTTCACATCTTTTGGCTCAAATTCATAATAAGAATCTTCGGTAGGGAGATAATCCTCTGGAAGATCTTCTATGGAGTGGGCCTGAAAGTTGTGATGATTGCCTTCTTCATCAATATCGACTGTATATACAATGTCGTCTAATGGCGAACTTAATACGTTACGCAATGTTTGCTTTTTATTCGTGTACTTTTGTATATTGTCGTAATCGGTTCTGATGAACATCCAACGATTGTTTGTATCATCTTGGTCTATCCAATAGAAGAGAAAGTTGTCACCTTTGTTGGTAACGTAGTGTGACAACAATGGTCCATCGAAATATATAAGATCGGCTACTTTCTTGAATTTGTCGAAGTTGCGCTTCTTTATGCAAATACCTTTTATTGTTTTCATAATTTCCCTCCTATAGTTTAAATGTTTTGGATAAGTCACATGATGGGAATTCAAACAAGTTATAATGTCCGTTGCTTGCTGGTGTAGTGATATTGCCATCTTTGTTAGTTACAATTCCTGAAGAAATACGATTACCTATAGCTTTGTATATGTTTCTCATATCATGATGTAGTTGGGTAAGTAGCTTTTGGACATATTATTTCAGCTTGATACTTATATATTCCCATCTTTTTATGTTTTAAATCTGCTGCAAAAATAAGAAATATATCTCTTTTCTCCAAGTTTTTGGGCTTTTCTTTTGGGTTTTCAAAGGAAAAATGTAAATTTGCAACAAAATGTAGAACGTTTTAATATAAAGGTTATGGCAGCAACGGTTTTAAATAGTACACAAGTACACCTCTTGCAAATGTTTCAAGTAGATGATTCTCAGAAAGGTTTGGAAGAATTGAAAGAATTGTTATATTCTTATTATTCAAAGAAAATGGATGAATCTCTGAATGAACTTTGGGATTCGGGTGTGCTTGACCAGAAAAGACTTGACGAAATCAATAATATGGATTTACATAAATTAGAAATGGCATGAGTCGTTTGGTTTTAGATACGAATTGTCTTATATAGATTGTGTCGCCACGGAGCAAATATCATTTCTTATGGGATAGTTTTGTTCGTGGTGAAAATACTCTTTGTGTCTCTAATGAAATTATTATGGATAGAATTACGAAAGAACAATATGAGTTTGCACTCAACAGAATAGAAGATCTCCTGCCATTGGTAACGGACGATACGCCTGCCAACGATAAGAATGCCATAGAACTGACATTAATGTCGGACATTGTTGAGTCATACGAAAAGAAACATTTTCCTATCGGAAAGCCTTCTGTTTCTGAACTTATCGAACTTTCTTTAAATGAAAAGAAAATGACTCAAAAACAACTGGCTTCAGAAATTGGAGTAAGTCCTTCACGTATTAACGATTATGTAACAGGGCGCTCTGAGCCTACTCTAAAAATAGCTAGATTGCTATGCAAGGTTCTGAACATAACGCCTGCTGCGATGTTGCAATGTTAAACAGATGTTGATGATAAATTAAAGATGTCGGACCGTTTGACCATACAACAGCGTCACAACAACATGGCGGCAATCAAAGGCAAGGACACCAAGCCGGAAGTCCTTGTCAGGAAATTCCTGTGGTCGCACGGATTCAGATACAGGCTAAACCATCCACGCTTGCCAGGAAAGCCTGACATCGTGCTGCGCAAATACCGCACCTGCATCTTCGTGAACGGATGCTTCTGGCACGGACATGAAGGATGCAAATACTACGTCGTGCCGAAATCCAATACCCAGTTCTGGCAGGATAAGATTCTGCGCAATCAGCAGCGGGATCTTGAGGTAATGCACAAACTGGCTGAAATGGGCTGGCACACGATCGTGGTATGGGAATGCGAACTGAAACCTGCCGTCAGGGAACAAACCCTGGAATCGCTTGCCTTCACTCTCAACCATATTTTCCTACAAGACCGCTGCGTCAGACATTATGAACTGCCAGAGGAAGACTCGGCTATGGCGGCGGAGCCGGAACCGAAGCATCGGGAATAGTCTGCAATAATCTCTTCAGGTGTCATTAAGTGTCATTAAGTGTCATTAAGGTTTTCGGATGATTTTTTCTTCTTATCCTCGAAAAAGTGTATGATTTAACATTCGTTATCATCGAAAAAGTGTATTATTCTCTTGTTTTTATCCTCGAAAAAGTGTATTTGCAGCCGAATATTTATTTGTGACAGGTGATTTCCGGTCGTGGTCATTATTTCTGATGACCCCTCCCTTCCTCCAAAATCATTATATGTAGGTATTGCGAATCTGTCTAAATAGTAGTACCTTTGCAGCTCAATTTTATATCAGTGATTCATTAATTTATAACATTTTACTATTTTAGACTTTTAAGAATGGAAATGAAGAATTTGTATTGGGGAAAGACCATCGGATCTATCCTCATCATCCTGCTCCTGATGCCGCTCGGACATGCGCTCATGATCATCATGGAACATACGCTCGAACCTACCACGCTGCACTACTCGGCTTTCGCTATGGGTTTTGTGGGACTCATCGTCACCATCTGCGGCGTGTTCGTAAAGGGGGATACGAAACAGACTTGCTATGGAATGACGGGTGCACTGCTCTTCTGGACCGGATGGGTGGAATTTCTCTTCGCCTACTATGCACAGAGATACGGCGTGCACTGCGACCTGGTGGGCAACGGTATCGTGCAGACGGCTACGGAATATGTGAATGGTGTAGGGGTTCATCATACTTATACGCTCAATGGCACTCCCATCGAGGAATTCGGACGTGCGGAACTTAAAGAAATACGTGGCTCCAGACCTGAATACCTCATCATGCCTGCCTCTTTCGGTATGTGGATGATGTTTATCGTGATGTACGTGTTCTGCACCAAAACGGGCTGCGATTTCATCCGTTGGATTCAAAACCACTGTGGCGTGAAAGAACGTGTGGAACTGCGTCCGATGGCTCATCATCCTGCCATCGTCACCTTCATGGAATGGAACATCATGATGTGGGGATTGTACCTGCTGCTCATGTTCTGCTACGACCCTGTCTTCCTCGGTTCTACTCACCCTATTACCTACGCCGTGGGCATTCTCTGCCTGATAGGTTCGGGCATGATCTTCAAGAAGGAACTGCACATCAAGAGCTGGGGCAGAAACCTGAGAATGGCGCTTGCCAACGTGATCGTGCTCTGGTCGGCTGTGGAGATAGCTGCACGCAACGGCTTCTTCAAGGAGATATGGGTGGACCCGGGAAATCACGTCGTGGAGATGGTGGGAATCCTGGTGGTTTTCATCGGTCTGATAGCCGGCTTCTGGTTCTACAGCGGCAAAGACCAAACTGCTGAAATCGTGGATTAGAATTTTAGAGATATTCCGTCTAATACCTACAAATGGGGATTAGGCGGAATACATATTTTTAGGTATTGCACATTCCGGAGAAACCTTGTACCTTTGCACCCCGAAAAGGAACTGGAGGCCTGTGACGGGCTGCCGATTCCTCTACTTTATCCCCATCAAGGGAACAACTCAATAAAAGGTAATAGATTAGTAATATAAACGAAAGATTGTATAAAATGAAGAAATTCTTTACGCTTATTTTTGCCACTATGTTGGCTTCCTCTATGTCGGCTCAGATGCATGGTGCTCTGAAGTTTTCCGGTGCTTCTGAAATGGCTGTGATGGGCCAGAATACTCCTTGCGAGAGCGATACGGTGAAATTTGAAATGGTCAGCATGTCGGCTGGCAACATCACGCTCCCTGCTATGGAAGGTATGGCTACCATCCCTTCGTTCACTATCGAGAATGTGACGTTTACTATGGGCGAAAATCATGTCATTACGATGGCCGACCAGACTTTCAGCGCCAAGGTGACTGTGAATAATGAGGAGAAATCCATCACCGGTTCATCGCTTACCGGTACTTATAATATGGCTGACAATTCGCTCACGCTGAAAGTGGTGTTCAAATACGGCAAGATGCCTTTACCGCTCACCTACAGCATCAAGTCTTACTACATCAAGGAAGTGAGCAGTCCGATAGCTGTGAGCATTGGCGGTATGATGAATTATGAGAATGCGGGCGTTACTTATCAGGTGCGCAAGTATATGGATGGCGAGACGCAGAAGATGGACGTGACCGTGCCTACCTATACGCTTGACAATACTGTGATGGGCAACATGACTCTCGGCACTTACACTATCAAGGGGCTTACCTACGATGAGGCGAAGGGTGGTTTTTATCGTGACTACAAGAACGACGGTCTGAAATTCCACGTTGTCTGCAAGGGCGGAAGCATGAATATGGACAATGATTATAGCTTCAACGCCGAGAAGGACAATAATATCCTCGTGAAGTATGAAGGCAGCAAGGTGAGCGACATCATCAACAGATTCCAGATGGGTTCTATGCCTTTCTATATCTCAACCAACTTCAAGGCGGTGACCAACGGCATCGGCGCGGTGAAGGGCGAGACGGCTAAGGGCGACGGCAAAATGTACAACCTGCAGGGCCAGATGGTAGGTGACAACTACAAGGGCGTGGTGATCATCAACGGTAAGAAATTCCTAAAAAAATAATTTTGATAAACTTGTTTAGCAGATGATATTTCATACGATCATGAATCATCTCAAAATGACCGTTGCTGGAGTGGGAATCCTGATGCTCACTTCCTGCAACGGTATTTTTGACGATATCTACGACCAGCCGAAGGAGATAGTGCCGGCGAAAGGTCAGCTTCTGATAGATGCTACCAGTTGGACTGACTGGTATTATGTGGATCTGAACCTGCTGCAGCGACTCACCGAGGCGGGGGATGAGGAGGCGCTGATGAAAGCGCAGACGGAATTTGTGGCTTACCCGATTCCGATGACTGCCACCGGCGAGAAAGACGAGTCGGAGGCGGGACATGAGGCAGCTACACAGGGCAGAAAGGCGGGACAATATATGTACTGGTTTGATGTCTTCGGAGAGGGAATCAAGAAGAACACCTTCTCTTATTATACGCCTACTGAGGGACAGGAGGAGCCTGAGGAATGGACCCTGGCCGTACACCGCAATAACGTGAGAACCAACGGCGGGGCTGTGCTGGAGACTTCCTATACTTCGATGGACGAACTGCCAGAGAGCAGCGAGGCTTTCAGAAACATGAACTTCCAGGAGGATGAATGGAGCGAAAACCTGGTGTGGGACAGTCAGGACCTGATGCTGATGGGCTACGTGCCTTCGCAGGGCATCAGCGTGAACAAGGTGCTCTCATCATGGCTCAGCATGAAAATTCCACCTATGCCGCCTGCCTTCAGCATGAACAATCATGTGTTTATCCTGCGCCTCAAGGACGGTACTTATGCTGCCCTGCAGCTGGAAAACTATCTGTCGCAGGAGGGTAAGAAGTGTTTTCTCACCATCAACTACAAGTATCCTTATTAGTAAATGCAAAGGGTTTCCGATGCAATCCTGATTTTTAGAAATAACAATGAAGAAATATATTTTATTCTCCATGCTCATGGCTGGGACGGCGCCGGCTGCGGCTGCGATGGACTCGGATGATGCTTACGTGGACTCCGTTTGTCGCCAGTTCGACCTCAACGAGGTGGTGGTGACGGGCACTCGTACGCCTAAATTCCTGAAGGATACGCCGATTCAGACGCGCGTGATCAATGCCAAAGAACTTGCCCGACTGGATGCTACCAATGTGCAGGACTTGCTGCAACAGGAATTGCCGGGCGTGGAATTCTCGTATGCGATGAACCAGCAGACGCATCTCAACTTCTCCGGTTTCGGAGGACAGGGCGTGCTCTTTCTCGTGGACGGCGAGAGACTGGCGGGAGAGACGATGGACGACGTGGATTTCACCCGTCTGAATATGGATAATGTGGAACGCATCGAGATCGTGAAGGGTGCGGCTTCGGCCCTCTACGGCAGCAATGCTACGGGCGGCGTGATCAACATCATCACCAAGCGCAACCGACAGCCCTGGACGCTCAACGTGAACGCCCGATATGCTAAGCACAACGAGCAGCGATATGGGGCTACGTGGGGGCTGAACTCGAAGCACTGGAACAATATGCTTTCTGCCCACTTCAACCGCATGGACAATTACGATGTGCACAGTGCGGCGAATCCTGTGACCCGCATCATCTCTACGGTGTATGGGGATAAGACGGTCAATCTGAAGGAGCAGTTGACGTGGAGTCCTGCCAGCAACTTCAGTCTGACGGGGCGTGCGGGATATTTCTTTCGTGAAACAGTGAGGTCGGCCGACCAGCCTGAGCGCTACCGTGACTTCTCGGGCGGTCTGCGCATGAACTGGCAGATTTCGGATGCTGACGACCTGCAGGCAAGTTATGCGTTCGACCAGTATGACAAGTCGGACTATCAGCGCATCACCCGTCTTGACATCCGTGACTACAGTAATGTGCAGAATTCCTTCCGCCTGCTCTACAATCATACTTTCGGGGGTGGCGACGTGCTGACCGTGGGTTCCGATCTGCTGCATGACTATCTCTACAACACCAATCTGGAGGGAGAAACCAGGAAGCAGGACAGTTGGGATCTCTTTGCCCAGTACGACTGGCGCCTCAACGACCGGTGGGAGCTGGTGGGTGCGCTGCGCTACGACTATTTCTCCGATGGCAAGGATTCTCATCTCACGCCGAAGCTGAACGTTTGTTACAAGCCATTGCGCAATCTTGCCATCCGTGCCGGCTATGGTATGGGATTCAGGGCGCCTACGCTGAAGGAGAAGTACTACAACTTCGATATGTCGGGCATCTGGATCGTGGAGGGCAACGAGCATCTGAAATCGGAGGTGAGCCATAACTTCAATCTCTCGGCCGAATATGCGAAGGGCCACTACAACTATACGGCCTCTATATATTATAATAAGGTGAAGAACAAGCTTTCTACGGCGGCTCCTTATTTCAAGACGGCGGAAGACAAGCTGCCTTATCTGCCTTATTCTAATCTGGACGACTACAGCGTGTGTGGTGGTGAAGTAGGGGCACAGGCGAAATGGAACAATGGTCTGGGTGCTCGCATCACTTATGCTTATACGAAGGAGCAGCTGGCGAAGGACAAGGACGGGAATTCCATCAACAACCAGTATATTCCTGCCCGTGAGCATGCGCTGAACGTGCGTATGGACTACGATCGCCAGATAAGCAGCAACTATGGGCTGAACATCGGTTTGCAGGGGCGTGTGCTTTCGGGCGTGGAGAATGTGGAATACAAGGACTATTATGATGTGAGCAAGGGCACGATCTCCGTGGAATATCCTGCCTACACGCTCTGGAAACTCTCGCTGGTGCAGCGCATCGGCAAGGCGGTGAAGGTAAATGCGGCGCTGGATAATCTCTTCGGTTATAAGCCTAAGTATTATTATCTGAACAGTCCGATTACGGATGGTGTGACCTTCCAGATAGGAGTTTCCATTGATATTGACAAGTTTTTCTAATGTTCATTTAGGAAATTCTCAAGTTGTCTTTAGGAAACTTACTGAAATTAACTATAATTTCTTCTGCATAATAAAAATCCCAATCCACGGAATTTATTCCAAAGGATTGGGATTTGTTCTTTCTTTCTCTTTCATTGGATAATCTTCCTCGAAAGTCCTTTTTCTTTGAAAGTCAGTATCCTCTCTGTTTCTCGTAAATAAAGCCGTTGGCGATAGGTGAGAAAAGAGGGTTAAAAATAATAGGTGCAGCCGATGGTGGCGGCGCGGTTGCCAAAGTGCTGGCTTGCCATGTCGTGGAAGCGGCCTTCAAGCGTCCAGTGCTTACCCAGATTCTTATATACTCCCACTTCGGCATAGAGATTAGCTGGGGTATAGGCATTGCTGCTGCGGCGCGTGCACCAGATGATGTTGGAAGTGAGGCGCCAGCCATCGGCTAACGTGAACTGCGGTGCCAGCTTGAATACGGCAAAATGGTTGTAATCTGCATCGCGCTGCTGAGTTTCCTCAGAAGGGGTCTCGCTACGCTGCCAGAAGTAGTTGATACCGGCAGTGAGGCGCATGATGCCCTTATGCCAGAAGGCGGTGGTTCCGATGCCGAGCGTATTGTCGTGGATGGAGTTGAGCAGGTGCTGGTGGATGTTCTTTACCGAGGTGCTGAGCACGAAGGCTGGGCGGCTGTAGGTATGCTTGAGTTCTACCACGTTGGCCATACTGTTGCCTATATCCGCAGTATAAACCGGCTGCCAGGCACCCTCCATATCGCCTGCGGTTACGAAATCGCCGAACTCAGGATTGAAGATGCGGCGGCAGTAGGTGGCCTGCAGGGTATGTCCCGGTGTGAAGGTGTAATAGGCACTTGCCGAGTAAATGTGGTTGCGGGTGGTATGCTTCCAGTGCTCTTCGGGCGCTATCTGCTTAGGTCGGAAGTTGATGATGCGGAAGCGGTCGCCTGCCATGAATCCCCACTTGCCGATGTTGTAATCCAGCTGGGCGTAGAAATCCTGATAGTTGGAATGGTTGATGTAGCCGGCAATGCAGTTCTTCTCGATGGAGAGTCCTCCCTCGAATCCTGCCGTAATCCAGAGATTGGAGGTGATGACCGGAGTGGCGTATTCTACCACCATGAAGGGGTAGGTGGAGTGGTTCTGGTAAGGCGATGTTTGGGCTTCTTCCTGTGTGCGGCCGTTGTCGCTGATATGCTCGGCACCGAGGGTAAAGAGGATGCTGGAACCGTTTTCGGCGAGCGTGCGGGTGTAGTCGGCCTGCAGATGATAAGCGCGCACGTAATCGGCTGGGGTGTGGGTGAAATGGTTGCGGGTATAGGTCTGCATCGCATCTATTTCGAGCACATCCTTCGCGGTAGGCGTCCAGAGCAGATTGAGCTTGGCACCCTCGTGGGAGTAGTGGTTCACGGTGGTGCCTGAGATGCCCTGGTAGGCGTCCTTATCGCTGCTGGAGGTGCGCTGGAAGTTGCCTTCTACATGACTGAGCACACGGAGTTTATCCTGCTGGCTGATGACGCTGACGATGCCTTTTGCGCCGCCGTAGGTATCACCGAAGAGTCCCCATCTGCCAGTGGTTCCGTTCTCCTTCTTGCGTAGTGTGATGTCGATGACTTTCTTCAGACTGCTGCATCCCTTCATCACTTCAGCGTTCTGGCACACCTTGATGGTTTCTATCTCCCGAGCCTTGAAATGGTGGAGGAAGGTGGCGTAATCGAGTCCGTATTCCTGGTTGTCAATACGGATGACGAACTTGCCGTAGAGGTTGGCGAAGGGATCTCCGCCGATGATGTTGTTGCCGTCGAGTGAGATAACTTCCGGGCACATCATAAGTACGTCGAGGAGTGATTCTTCGCCGGTGAGTTCCATTTCCGGCAGATGCATGATGTATCTGTCGCCGATATGTTCAATCGGTGCAGCTTGTGTCTGGTATGTAGTGCTGACCATCGCCAGTGAGATGAGGAGCAGGCTTTTTTTCGTTATACTGTTAATCTTCATTTCTGTTTATATGATTGGTAAAGGATTATAGTTGCAAAGATAAAGCAAAAATCGGGGAATAACGAAAAAATGAAGGAGTTTTTTCGTTTAATGTGTAAAATAAGGTGTCATTGCGTAAATAAAAATCCCCTGGTGCTTTCTGTTACATCAGGGGATTCTTTTATTTCGAAAAGAGGAGGGTGATGAGCGGGGTGGTGATGATACTGCCCACCGTGGTGATGAACGTCATTTCGGTGATGAGAGATGGATTGCGGCCGTATTTCAGACAGAACATCGTGCCGAAACTCGCTACAGGCATCGCAATGACCACCGTATTGATGTTGTTGACCTGATCGCTTACACCACATACCTTGAACAGGAAATAAATGCTCAGAGGCACTGCCACAAGACGCAGAAGCGAGGAAAGATATACCTTCGGACTGCCGATAATCTCCTTCACCGGCAACTTAGCCATCGAGGAACCGATAATCATCAGGGCTGCCGGAACCGTAACATTGCCCACCATCGTTACTGGACGTGCAATGATATCAGGAGTATGAACCCCAAAGGCTACCAGGAGAGCAGCCACGAAGGCAGCAAGAAGGGCCGGAGAAAACAGTACCTTAGGATTGAACTGCTTAATGCTGTACTCGCCCTTGATGAGCATGACGCCTGCTGTAAAGATAAAGAATGTGTTCGGCATGTTGAGCAGGGCTGCATAGAAAATGGCCTTCGGACCGAAAATGCTCGACACGATAGGGTAGCCGATGAATCCTACGTTGGCAAACATCAGGGCAAAGCCAATCATGCCCTGATCATCATGATTGCGTGTGATGAGACGGGGCACCCCGAAACCGAATACAAGCAAAAGGATGTAGGTAAGGAAACCTACGCCCAAAAGCGGGAGGATGAGCGTGCGGTCGGGCAGCTCATCGCCCATTACAGACGAGAGCACCAGCAGAGGGCAGGTGATATCTACCACCATGCTGGATAACTTCTTGTCAAACTTGTCGCCCATATATCCCAACTTGCAGGCGACGTAACCTAAAATTACGATGATGAAAAGTACCACCATCACTTCCAAATTCTCCATTTATCCTGAAAAACTATACCTTAATATATATATGTATGCCGGAATCCCGATATTCTATCGGAATTTCCGGCAAAAAACGGTTTAATCAATGAATCGCCTGGTGATATCTCCGTAGTTCTCGATGCGACGGTCGCGGAGGAATGGCCACCAGCGGCGCACATCCTCACTGTGCTTGATGTCGATTTCTGCCACGATGCTTTCTTCTTCATTGTCGCTGGCACGGTAAAGAAGCTCGCCCTGAGGACCGGCAATGAAACTGCTGCCCCAGAACTGGATTCCGCCTGTCTGCTCGCTTGGATCTGGTTCGTAACCTACACGATTGACGGCTACTACTGGCAAGCCGTTGGCAACTGCGTGGCCCCTCATCACCGTGGTCCATGCTTCACGCTGGCGCTGTTGTTCATCCTCTGTATCATACTTGGCGTAGCCGATGGCAGTAGGATAGATGAGGATTTCTGCTCCCTGGAGAGCCATCAGTCGCGCTGCTTCTGGATACCATTGGTCCCAGCAGACGAGCACACCGAGCTTGCCCACGGAAGTTTGGATAGGCTGGAAACCGAGGTCGCCAGGGGTGAAGTAGAACTTCTCATAGTAGGCAGGATCGTCTGGAATGTGCATCTTGCGGTATTTGCCGGCGATGGTTCCGTCTTTCTCAATCACTACTGCCGTATTGTGGTAAAGTCCTGGTGCGCGTCGCTCGAAAAGAGAGGTGACGATGACTACGCCGAGGTCTTTGGCCAACTTGCCGTAGAAATCGGTGGAGGGGCCAGGAATCGTTTCTGCCAGGTCGAAATTATCCACATCTTCTACTTGACAGAAATAAAGCGTATTGTGCAATTCCTGCAATACGATGAGTTCTGCACCGCGGTGGGCAAGGTCGATAATGCCTTCTGCCAGGCGTCTCTTGTTGTCGGCAACATCTGCCGTAATATGTAACTGTAAAAATCCGAGTTTCATTTTTCTCTTTCTTCTTTTTCTTATTTCTTCTCTTTTCTTTTCCGAAAATTCTTCTCTTCTTCTGAGGAATTTTTCTTCTTCCGAAAGAATCTTTCTTTTCTTCTTCTTCCGAGAAATCTTTCCGAAAATCTTTCTTTTCTTTTCCGAAATTTTCCCCTTCTAAAGAGCCTGTAATCCAGCTTTTTAGGTCTTAAACAAAATCAATCTCAATTGATGAAATCTTTCGTAAAACCAATTTAGAACTGGGCAGGTTCCTGCATTCTGATAACTCCTTCCGGCAACTGCATGGTGAGGCAATGGATACTTCCATGCTGGCGGACGATGGTGAGCGAATCTACACCGATGATTTCTCTGTCTGGGAAGGCGAGCTGGATCTGCTTTTTGGCTTCCTCGTCTTTCTCAGGCTGGTTGTAGGTAGGGTAAATCACGGCTCCATTCAGGATGAGGAAGTTGGCGTAGGTAGCCGGCAATCGGTCGCCATCATCATAGATTGCGTCCGGCATTGGCAATTTCAGCAGTCGGTAAGGATAGCCTTCGAAGGTGAAGAGCTTCTTGAGTTGGGCTTCGAGTGCCTGGAAATCCTCATATTGTTCATCCTCAGGATTGTCGCACCCTACATATAATAAGGTGTCGTGGGGAGCTACTCTCACGATGGTGTCTATATGGCCGTCGGTGTCGTCACCAATCAGATTGCCATGGTCGAGCCAGACGATGTGGTGCGCCTGGAAGAAATTCTTCAGGAGCTTTTCCAGTTGCTCACGATTGAACGGCTGGTTGCGATGAGGCGCCAGGAGGCACTGGGAGGTGGTGAAGATGGTGCCCTTGCCGTCGCTCTCGATGCTACCGCCTTCGAGCACAAATCCCTGATGGTTGTTGACCGCACTGTTCTGGAAAGCTCCCTGATAATACAGGTTTTGCGTGATGGCATTGTCTTTCTCCCAACGGAACTTTTCTCCCCATCCATTAAACTTGAAGTCGAGGAGGGTGAAAGGCATCATGTAGCCTGAGTTCTGCGACTTGCACACCAGAGTAATCGGACCATGATCTCGTGCCCATGTATCATTGCTGTCGATTTCAAAGAGGTGGACACGGTTCATTTGGTCGGCCGACAGTCTTTTGGCAAGCATCGACCTGGTGCTCTCCAAGATAGGAGTAGCTACGAGGAGGTGTTCATATCGGGTAATGATATCAGCCAGTTCCAGATAAGTATCTGTTATCTGTCGCAGATAGGGTTTCCAGTCTGTTTCAGCGTGAGGCCAAGTGAGCATAATGCCGCTCTGACGTTCCCATTCGGCAGGAAGTACGAATTCGAAAGGTAAAGTTGAGTGATACATAAGCGTTCTGATTTTTTAAAAACAATTTGGTTGCAAAAATAAGGAAAAAATGTGAATTGGGCGAAGAGTATTCGGATAATTTTATCGGAAAGTATTAAATTATATTAAACAAAAGGAGTGTTCGTGATATTTTTGCGAATAAATGCGTAACTTTGCACTCTAAAGCATAGTTTTGCACTCTAATCGAGATGTCTGATAGGACATGAAAAGACGATGAAAGTGCATGAAAATAAAATATTTTAAGAGCGTGAAAATATATCAGGTAGTTGATGCCCTTGAACATTACGCGCCTCTGCCCTTGCAGGAAGGATACGATAATGCCGGCCTGCAAGTTGGATTGACAGAGGCGGTAGAAGTGTCAGGGGCATTGTTGTGTCTTGACGTGACTGAGGCCGTCGTAGATGAGGCCATCCGAAAGGGCTGTAACCTCATCGTGAGCCATCATCCGCTGATCTTCCGCAAACTGGCGAGAATTTCAGACGAAAACTATGTACAGCGCACCGTGAGAAAGGCTATCAAGAACGATATTGCCATCGTTTCCATGCATACGAATATGGATGCGGCAAAGGGTGGTGTCAACTTCAAAATAGCTGAGAAACTTGGACTCCGCAACCTTCGTTTCTTCGGAGGCGAGAAAGAGATTGACGGTGTGAAAGGCGGAGAAGGAGTGATTGGCGAGATAACTGACGAGACTGACGCGCTGCATGCTGACGGAATAGCTGCCGACGACCTGGTGCTGATGCTCAGGGAGCGTTTTCAGGCGGAATGCGTGCAGTGCAACCAGTTGCTGCGCAGGCCTATCAGAAAGGTGGCGCTTTGTGGCGGGGCAGGTTCTTTCCTGCTGGATGCTGCCATCGCGGCTGGTGCTGATGCTTTCATTACGGGCGAAATGCACTATCATGAGTTCTTCGGCCATGAGCAGGAAATCCAAATCTGCGTCATCGGTCACTATCAGAGCGAACAGTTTACGAGCGAAATCTTCCGCAGCATTATCACGGAAAAATGCCCTGGAGTGAAGTGTGAAATCTCAGAAATCAATACCAATCCGATCATTTACCTGTAAGGGGGGATAAAATGAAAAATGAGAAATTAGAAATGAGAAATTAGAAATTTTTCGTGGGTTCTAATTGGGGGATTGTTTTTCCCTTCCTCTTTCAGGGGGTTCTAATTGGGGGATAGTTTTCCCTTCCTCTTTTCAGAGGTTCTAATTGGGGGATAGTTTTCCCTTCCTCTTTGTCCTTTTGAGGGCAGAAGGGGAATTTTGTAAGAAAATAAAGAAGAATAAAAATAATTATTTTAAATATTAATAATATGGCAAAGAAAGATCCTACAGATTTGACAGTGGAAGAGAAGTTGAAGACTCTCTATCAGCTTCAGACCACCTTGTCTTCTATCGATGAGAAACGTGCGTTGCGTGGTGAGCTTCCTCTGGAAGTTCAGGACTTGGAAGATGAAATCGCCGGTCTTGCAACTCGTATCGAGAACATTGATCGCGAAATCGACCAGTTTGACAGAGCTTTGTCTCAGAAGCATGCTGAGATCATGGACGCTCAGGCAAGTGTAGAGCGCTATCAGGCTCAGTTGGAAACTGTTAGCAACAACCGTGAGTATGATACTTTGAGCAAGGAAATCGAGTTCCAGGAGTTGGAAATCCAGCTTTGCAACAAGAAGATCCGTGAGGGTGAACAGAAAATCCGCGAAAAGCAGGCTGACCTGGATCATGCTTTGGCACAGAAGCAGGACCGCGAAAGAGGTTTGGTTGAGAAGCGTGCTGAGCTCGACGGAATTATGGAGGAAACTCGTGAGGAAGAGGAGAACCTGAAGGAAAAAGCTGCTGAATTGGAGAAGAAAATCGAGCCACGTCTGCTTGCCAGCTTCAAGCGTATCCGCAAGGGTGCCCGCAACGGTTTGGGTATTGTATATGTACAGCGCGATGCCTGTGGCGGTTGCTTCAACAAGATTCCACCTCAGCGCCAGTTGGACATCAAGATGCATAAGAAGATTATTCCTTGTGAGTACTGCGGCCGTATCCTCATCGACCCAGAATTGGCTGGTGTTAAAATCGACAATCCTGTAGCAGAGGAGAAACCAAAGCGCAAGCGCACTATTCGCAAGAAGAAGTCTGAGGATGCAGAATAAATCCCGGCAGAAAACCTCTGCAGAATAGATCCTTCGGAATGACTGATTATATTCTTTGGAATATACAGATTATATTCTTCGGAAAAAAACTGCGGAAAAGATAAATAAAAAGCTCGTCAGAATAATCTGGCGAGCTTTTTATTTATCCGATATTTTATTATTCATCGGATGAGACACGGTTTCTTAACTGCCTCCTCTGATTTTAGCACGGATTTTAAGCGGAAACCCGACCTGACGGGCTTAGCGATATCCCTCTAAAGCCGGAATGTTATGGTGTTAGACTAATGGCTGCAAGGCCCCAACCGTTTAAATTCCGTGCATAATCCGTGGAGCAAGAAAGTTCCGTTAACTCTTCGTAATCCGATGAAGAAAACTGATGAAGTTCTTTATAATCCCCTTGCTTTGAAGATTTTCTCCTTAGCGTCGTTGATTTCCTGGAATTTCTTCTCGGCAGCCTTGCGCACGTCTTCGCCCAGGGCAGCAACCTTGTCTGGATGATGTTTGAGCGCCATCTTGCGATAAGCTGCTTTCACTTCATCATTGGTGGCTGAAGGGGCGATTCCTAACACCTTGTAAGCATCGTCGAGACTGCTGGTGGCTGAGGAACCGCTGCGTAGATTGAGCATCTGAATGACATCTTCTACGGAGAGTCCCATGTGAATGGCCACTTCCTTGAGGGCTGCAATCTCTTCTGGACTTACTACAGCATCGGCCTGCGCTATCATGACCAGGAAATTGAGCAACTGAAGGCGCTGCTCATAAGCCATGTTGGCACGTATCTGATGACAACTGTCCTGTATCACCGTACGATATTCAGCCATGCCCAGGCGCTTCTGCTGCTCGAAAAGCTTGAGCAGGATTTCTTCACCCTGCTGCTTAGCCTGTTCTCCGAAATTCTGACTCAGAAAACGGCGCACCAACTCCATTTCTGAATGCATCACCCGGCCGTCGGCCTTGATGATGTAGGAGGTAAGTACGAGCAGCGAAAACATAAAACTGTTGCGCTGACCCTCATAGCTCCTGTTGGAGTGGGCGTATGCCTGCTGGTTGCTGCTGTCCTCGTTTACACTGTCAAGACCCTTGTCGAAAAGGGCGCCAAGGGCAAAGCCTGCAAGAGCTCCGAGCGGACCTCCTGTCATGAAGCCGAGAAAGCCGCCAATCCATTTTCCTGCTGCCATATTCTTCTCTTTGGGGAGTGATTACTGGAAGTAGTAGAGGAAGGTTGCAATACCAGAAAGTGCTGGCTTGCGCTGGCCTTCTATCTCAATGTCAAACTTGATGCTGGTCTTGCAAATGCCGCGGAGATTGGCTATCTCATGCAAGGTAGCTACGAGGCGAACACGGGAACCGGTGATGACTGGCTGACCGAAACGCATCTCGTCCATACCATAGTTTACCATCATTTTCAGGTTGTTCACTTCGATAATCTGCTGCCACATGTAAGGGAGCAATGACAGGGTAAGATAGCCGTGAGCGATTGTACTGTGGTAAGGGCTCTCTACCTTGGCACGCTCTACGTCAACGTGAATCCACTGTGGATCGAGTGTTGCGTCTGCAAACTTGTTGATACGATCCTGATCTACCTGCAACCATTCTGACTCACCCAACTTCTCTCCGAGGTGAGATGCAAATTCCTCATAGGAATTAATTACTAATTTTGCCATTTTTTCTTATTTAGTTTATTATTTGTTATTTCTTTATTATTTTATCTTTCGTTATTTTTTAGAAAATTCCCTGCTTTTCATGAGGTTTTTCCTTGAGTTTTTCAAAGGATTTTAATCTCTTCTGAAAATGTCTCGAGTGTAAACTTTGTCCTCTACATCGTCTAGGCATTTGTCGTAGCGGTTGGCAATGATGGCCTGGCTCAACTTCTTAAACTTTTCGAGATCATTGACCACCAAACTGCCAAAAAATGTGGATCCGTCCTTGAGCGTAGGTTCGTAGATGATGACCTGTGCGCCCTTTGCCTTGATGCGTTTCATCACACCCTGAATGCTGCTCTGGCGGAAATTGTCGCTATTGCTCTTCATCGTCAGGCGATAGACTCCGATGGTGCAGGCTTTCTCTTCCTCTGCACAATAATTATTTTGGTAGGCATAGTCATAATAACCAGCCTTGTTGAGCACACGGTCGGCAATGAAATCCTTTCGGGTTCTGTTACTTTCCACGATGGCCTGAATCAGGTTCTCCGGAACGTCAGCATAGTTGGCGAGCAACTGCTTGGTGTCTTTCGGGAGGCAATAACCTCCGTATCCGAATGAAGGATTATTATAGAAAGTTCCGATGCGAGGGTCGAGTCCTACACCATTGATAATGGCCTTAGAGTCGAGTCCTTTCATTTCTGCATAAGTGTCCAGTTCGTTGAAATAGCTTACACGCAAGGCGAGGTAGGTGTTGGCAAAGAGCTTCACGGCCTCAGCCTCGGTCAGTCCCATAAACAGGGTGTCAATATTCTCCTTGATGGCTCCTTCCTGCAACAGCTCAGCAAAAATATGAGCAGCCTTGTCGAGGCGCTCATCGCCTTCCGGACGGCCTACGATGATTCTACTGGGGTAGAGATTGTCGTAGAGAGCCTTGCTCTCACGGAGAAATTCCGGCGCAAAAATGATATTGTCACAACCGTATTTCTGTCTGACATTCTCAGTATAGCCCACAGGAATCGTGCTTTTGATCACCATGATGGCGTTTGGATTCACCTGCATCACCAGCTCGATGACTTCTTCAACATGGGTCGTGTCGAAGTAATTTTTGACAGGGTCGTAATTTGTAGGAGTTGCAATGATGATGAAGTCTGCGTCTTTATAGGCTTCTGCTCCATTGGTCGTAGCCTTTAGCTGGAGTGGTTTTTCTGCCAAATACCTTTCTATATATTCGTCTTGAATTGGCGACTTTCGGTTGTTGATTAGTTCGACTTTCTCTGCCACCACATCCACGGCTGTTACCTGATGGTGCTGGCTGAGCAAAGTGGCAAGGCTAAGTCCAACATAGCCCGTTCCTGCCACAGCTATTTTTATGTTTTGATTTACCATATTAATAAAGATTACGTTTCAATCTCGTTAGGCTGAGATCATATTTCAAACCCTTTAGTCTGAGATGATATTTCAATCCCTTTAGTCTGAGATAATGTTTTAATCCAAATAAACTCTGCAAAGATAATGTAATTTGTGGAGAGTACAAAAATAAATCGAACTTTTTATAAAAAAATAACCCGCTCATATTTCTCGAATTTCAAATCAGCTGGCCAGTTGCCCGGAAATTCTCAAAAAATGAAGGGGTTAAAAGGGGAGAATTACGGAACGATTTTCTATAAAGTTCTGGGATTTTTTCTCCCTTCTCTCTTTTTATTCTGTCAATAATTCTTCGTAATCCGGAATATCCTCTAAGAATAAATATTTTTTATCGTTATAATCCATTTTGCAAATATAGTGTTGCAGCCCATTACTTACCACTAAGTAATCAACATGGAGGAGCATATTATATATGGAAATCTGGTCGAAAACTTTTTGTGTGATGGGAATATGGGGAGCTTTGTATTCGATAATCATTCTTGGTTTCAGTTCTCTGGAGTAGAGTACACTGTCTGCCCGAAGTGTTTTTTCACCCACTTTCAGTTGGATTTCATTTGCCATGAGTGCTGCAGGGTAACCCTTGTGTTCCACCAGGAAGTGGACGAAATGCTGCCGCACCCATTCTTCTGGAGTGAGCGCAATATATTTTTTTCTCAGAATATCGAATATCTGAGGTTGCGCTTTGGTGCCGCGCAACTTGATTTCAAATGGGGGAAGATTCAGTCTTGTCATGTCTATCTTTCTTTTTGAGGAAATGCTCCTTATACCTTATTATATATATAGAAAAGAATTCCTATACCTTATTATATATATATATATCTTATTATGTATAAAGGAAAGATTTCCTATACCTTATTATATATAGTTTCAAAATTATTTTGTACCTTTGTATGCAATTAATAATAGCTTATGCTTTGCTCCGCAATCTGCGAAAAAGGCATTGCAAAGATACAAAAAATATCGGAATGGCAGAAAAAAAACAAGCAAATAGTTACGAGTCGATCATGAAAGATCTTAAGGCTCAAATCTATTTTCCCGTCTATATCCTGATGGGAGATGAGTCTTTTTATATAGATAAACTGTGTGATTATATCACAGAAAATGTGCTTCAGCCGGAAGAAAAAGACTTCAATCAAGTGATTCTTTTTGGAGCGGACACGACAGCTTCGCAAGTTGTTGATCAGTGCAAAGGGTATCCTATGATGGCTGAGCATCGGGTGGTGATTTTGAAAGAAGCTCAAAATTTGAAGAATTTTGATGCAATCGAGAAGTACTTCGAAAATCCTGTAAAATCAACCATCTTTGTGATGAGCTACAAAAACGGAAGTATTGATCGAAGAAAAAAGTTGGTTCCGCGCGCCGAACAGATTGGTGTGGTCTTTGAAGGAAAAAAACTCAAAGACTATCAATTGCCTGGTTTTATAGAAACTTATATGAAACAGCAGAAGGCAACCATTGAACCGAAGGCCACCCAGATGGTGGCTGATCACATCGGTGCTGATTTGCATCGACTGACTTCTGAACTCGACAAGCTTCTGATTTCTCTTCCTGAGAATGATAGGAGAGTGACTCCGGAACAGGTGGAAAAGGTGATTGGTGTGAGCAAGGATTTTAATGCCTTCGAATTGAGAAATGCGATTGTAAACCGTGATGTTTTCAAAGCAAATCAAATTATCAACTATTTTGACAGCAATCCGAAGAGTGGTTCGCTCTTTGCTTTACTCCCGATGCTCTTTTCTTATTTCCAAAATCTGATGCTGGCTTATTATGCACCCAATAAACAGGATGAAAAAGCGCTTTCATTATTCCTGGATTTGAAGTCAACTTGGGCTGTGCGTGATTATATCACAGGAATGAGAAACTATAATGGAGTGAAGGTAATGCAGATTATCGATAAATTTAGAGAGGTGGATGCAAAGAGTAAAGGTATCAGCAATCCGAATACTTCGGCTGGTGAACTCATGAAAGAATTGATTTTCTTTATTCTCCACTAATGATGTGGAAGCTCTCAAATTCTTCATTTTTGAGGAGGTCTTTCTGAGAAATAAGTCTGCTCCTGAACCATGTTTTCTGAGCTGAGTTTTCTGTTTATGAAGGGTGGGGGAATGTTTTTCCCTCGTTTTCTGACAGCATATTGAAGAGGTGATCCGATAAGGAATCACCTCTTTTTTGTTTCTTTTCACCCAGATCCTGGTAGGGTGGGATGAGGGGTTTTTTACTTGTTTATCTCAAGACCATTAAGCCTGTCTCTTTCCTAATTGTCGAGAGAGAGGGCTTGAAAAATGTAAATTTGGGAAGTTTTAGTCTGTTTATGGGGATTTTATAGGCTTGAAAATGGTTTCAAAGGAGGATTTTTGCCTATATTTTACTTATTTTTGCACTTTTCTGAGCTATATTCTTGCTTTATCTTGAAGGGGTATTTCTTGCGTAAATAGCAGAAAATCAGTATGTTACGTATCTTTTCTTAATTTTAGATGGTTCAAAACTCTCGAATTTAAGAGTAGATTCGGACTCGTCTGCGAGAACGAGAAAAACAGAAAAATAGAGCATTTTAGATTTTCTAAAATTTAGCGTTAACATTTAGTAAGGTTTATAATTTAAAAGTTTAGCTATTTAAATATGTAAACCGAAATGGAATTTAAAATTTAAAATCATAAATCTTGAAAACTTAATATGATTTTTATTTATTCATATTTATAAATATAAATATAAATAGAGTGTTTAATATTCTAAAGTGTATAAATATACGTAGATATTATTGCGTTTGCAAGTAACTGAAAACCAGTATTTTAACTTTTTTAGTTAGAAATAAAAAGGGTGAAATTCATTGCTTGAATCTTAAACTTTGCATAAACCGCATAAAACTACGATATTATTAGGTTCTAAACATGGATAACCCAGTAGATTATATAGATTTATTAAACTAATTCTTTGTAAAATAGATAAAATTATAAATGTAGATTTATAAATATAAACCATAAAACCGACTTTTATAGATTACTTTTATAAATATAAATATTGAAATCTAAAGTTTAAAAATGCAAATAATCTTTAGATTTTTCTTTTATTCCAAAAAAAAGTTTTATCTTTGTAAAGTCTAAGAAAAGAGGGCTTTTTTAGCCCTATGAGTCCCATTGTTCCGAAATAGCATATCTCACAGATGGCTTTTGGGGGCTTCTGGTGGGACTTCAGAAAACTTAATAAATGTAAATTTCTACAAGTTAAAGATATGAAAGATAGAATCAGACTTATCATGGAAGATCAGCATCTCACCCAGAAGAGTTTCTCGCAGCTTACGGGAATTGGTGAGGCTTCGCTGAGCAGTATTTTTAATGATCGTACAAAACCGACGCTCAATCACATAGACGCCATTCACAAAAAGTTTCCTCAGGTAAGACTCGAATGGTTGCTCTATGGAACTCCTCCTATGTATATAGAAAATGAGAATCAGAATGATGCTTCCTCTACTCCATCTTCAAGTTCGCCAGATTCTTCTCCTGCCATCGGTGGACTGGCTTTTGACTTTGGTGACGATGCATCTCAGTCTGCCGCTGAAGCTTCTTCTCGTGCTTCATCAGCCAATGAGTCTTCAGCAGCCTCTTCACAGATGCATCAAGGCTCGCTTTTTGATCAGCCTAATATGCCCGGTGTAAATCGTACACCAAAAAATCAGCCTCATGAGAACGTGAAATATATTGACAAGCCTCAGCGAAAAATTACCGAAATTCGTATCTTCTATGATGATCAGACCTGGGAGACATTTGTTCCCAAAAAGTAGTCGCAATGTCGTTTTGAATTGAAGGCAAAATAATGTCGAAATCATAGTCTCTATATCGGTTGTATAGACGCCGACAATGGTATGATTAAAATCTGGCTTAGATCAGAAATGACGTTTGAATCATTGTCAGAATTGTACCCTGATGGGGGCTGAATGAAATATCAGATGATGGTCAGAATGACGTCTTGACGATGGCTTGTATTTCCGTGAAGAGGCATTCATGATGTCCTTCATCATTCTTCAGAATTGAATATTTCGTTCTTTTAAAAAAGATGCAGAATCATTCCTCAGGGTGTGATTCTGCATCTTTTTCCTCTATAAAAATAAAATATGTGTATTTTCTTTTGTATTGTCGAAAAATTGCATTACCTTTGCATCATGCTTCTGATTTTTGCCCGGTAACCTCATCCGGGACGATGGAAAATCATGCTGGGCAGTAAGTAAATCATATAGGCTGAATGCAGCCAAAAGTAGTCGAACAAGAAACATATTAAATCGTAGTGATGAAAAAGTACATTATAGATCTTAAAGTAGTTTCAGTGGAATCATTGAGTGACAAGCATGTTTTGATTAAGCTTACCGATGATAAGCCACTTCCTGAAATGTGTCCTGGACAATTTGTAGAAGTCAAGGTGGAGCATGAACCTAATACCATGTTGCGCCGACCTATCTCCATCAATTTTGTAGATCGTGACAGAAATGAACTTTGGTTGCTCGTTGCCATGATTGGTAATGGTACTCGTCAGTTGGGTAATCTCCAGGCTGGCGATTATCTCAACTGTGTGCTTCCTTTGGGCAATGGATTTTCCATGCCTGCAGAAGCCGGACAGAAATTCCTTCTTGTGGGTGGTGGTGTTGGTGTGGCTCCTTTGCTCTATTTCGGAAAATGCATCAAGGATATGGGGGCTGAACCTATCTTCCTCCTCGGTGCAAGAAAGGCAACTGATCTGCTCGAACTTGATGAATTTGCTAAAATCGGAAGAGTATGTATTACTACCGAGGATGGCAGTGCTGGCGAACAGGGATTTGTAACCAACCATTCTGTTTTGCAGCATGAGAGCTTCGATATGATTTCTTCCTGTGGTCCTAAGCCGATGATGGTGAGCGTGGCTAAGTATGCGCAGAAGGCCAACGTGGAGTGCGAGGTTTCACTGGAGAACATGATGGCCTGCGGTCTGGGCGCTTGTCTCTGCTGTGTGGAGAAAACTACCAAGGGAAATCTTTGCGTCTGCAAGGAAGGACCGGTTTTCAATACTAAGAAACTTCTTTGGAATTTGTAAATTAAATCAACCGAGCGTTTGAAGAAAATCAGAACGCAAATGTAATATATTATTATTGTTATGGCATCATTAAATGTAAATATACATAATCTGAAGTTGAAGAACCCGGTAATGACAGCTTCCGGCACATTCGGATATGGTCTGGAATTTGCCGATTTCGTACCATTGGAAGAAATCGGTGGTATTATCGTGAAAGGTACTACTTTGGAATCGCGTGAGGGTAATGATTATCCTCGTATGGCTGAAACTCCACAGGGCATGCTCAATTGTGTGGGACTGCAGAACAAAGGTGTGGATTATTTCTGCAAAAACATCTATCCGCAGATTAAGGACATTGACACAAATATGATTGTCAATGTTTCGGGGCATTCTCCTGAGAGTTATGCTGCCTGTGCTGCTCGTATCAATGAACTGGATAAGATTCCTGCTATTGAACTCAACATCTCTTGTCCTAATGTGAAGGATGGGGGAATGGCTTTCGGAGTGACTTGCGAGGGGGCTTCCAGCGTGGTGAAGGCTGTGCGTCAGGTTTATCATAAGACCCTCATCGTAAAGCTCTCGCCTAATGTTACCAATATTGCTGATATCGCAAGAGCTTGTGAGGCTGAGGGTGCAGATTCTGTTTCTCTCATCAATACACTGATGGGAATGGCGGTAGATATTGAAAAGCGACAGCCACTGTTGAGCATCCGTACGGGTGGACTGAGCGGACCATGTGTCAAGCCTGTGGCTCTGCGTATGGTTTATGATGTGGCTCATGCTGTGAAAATTCCTGTAGTGGGACTGGGAGGAATCTCTACTGCCAAGGATGCTATTGAATTCCTGATGTGTGGAGCTACTGCCATCGAAATCGGTACGGCTAACTTCGTTGACCCAGCTGTGACCAAGAAGGTGAAAGACGGAATCAATGACTGGCTCGACCAGCATGGTTGTACTTCGGTACATGAAATCATTGGCGCCATCAAGTAATCGAATGTTGGCTAAACTCGTGCCATCAGGCAATCAGAACTTTCTAACATATAATATAACTTTTTATAAAGATAATGTTATCGGATATTGAAATTGCAAAATCAGTAAAGTTGCGTCCTATCAACGACGTGGCAGCTGAACTGGGTCTTCATGAGGACCAAATCGAAAATTATGGTAGATATATTGCTAAGGTGACTACCGGGGCTATTGACAAAGAGAAGTTTGCCGGTCATCATCTTATCCTTGTTACTGCTATCAGTCCAACCAAGGCAGGCAATGGTAAGACTACGGTGAGCGTGGGTCTGGCACTTGGTATGCAGAAGATTGGCAAGAATGCTGTGGTGGCTCTCAGAGAACCTTCGCTGGGTCCTTGTTTTGGTATGAAGGGTGGAGCTGCTGGCGGTGGCTATGCTCAGGTGCTTCCTATGGATAAAATCAATCTCCATTTTACAGGCGATTTCCATGCTATTACTGAAGCCAACAATATGATTGCTGCCCTTCTCGACAACTACCGTTATCAGCACGAGGCTGAAGGATTCAAGCTCAAGAAGATTCTCTGGCGCCGCGTGATGGATGTAAATGATCGTGGTTTGCGCCGCATCATCACCGGTCTTGGCGATAAGAATGGCATTGAGACAGAAACAGGCTTTGATATTACTCCTGCTTCTGAGATTATGGCCATCATGTGTTTTGCCACAAGTATCGATGATCTCCGCCGCCGCATCGACAATATCCTGCTTGGTATTACTGAGGACGACAAGCCTTTCACAGTGAAAGATATGGGAGTAGGTGGTAGTATCGTGGCATTGTTGCTGGATGCGTTGAAGCCAAATCTCGTACAGACTACTGAGGGAACACCTGCTTTCGTACACTGTGGTCCTTTTGCCAATATTGCCCACGGATGTAATTCTGTAATGGCTACAGCCGCTGCTCTTGAATACGGCGACTATGCTATTACTGAGGCTGGATTCGGTGCAGATCTGGGTGCAGAGAAGTTCTATGATATCAAATGCCGTAAAACAGGATTGCAGCCAGACTTGACTGTGCTGGTCGTTACTCTTCAGGCGCTGAAGATGCATGGTGGAGTGGCTCTGGAAGATATCAAGGAACCAAATATCGCTGGTATGGAGAATGGTTACTGGAATCTTGATAAGCATGTCAGAAACTTGCAGAGTTTCGGTCAGACAGTTGTCATTGCCTTCAATAAGTTTGCTACTGATACAGACGAGGAGATTGAGGTGCTTCGTAAGCATTGTGAAGAAATGGGTTGCGGTTTTGCCGTCAACAGTGCCTTTGCTGAAGGTGGAAAGGGAGCTGTGGAATTGGCGGAATTGGTAGTGAAGACTATTGATGAGCGTCCTTCTTCGCCTCTTTATCTGGCTTATGGTGACGATGAGTCTGTGGAGAAGAAAATAGAGTCTGTAGCTTTTAATCTTTATGGAGCAGGTAGTGTAACTTTGAGCGATTCTGCCAAGGCTATGATAGATGAAATCAAGAAGTTGGGTGCAGAGAAATTTCCAGTTTGTATCGCTAAGACACAGTATAGCTTCTCTACTGATGCGAAGGCCTATGGTCCTACAGATGGCTTTGAATTGCATGTACGCGATATTACAGTTAATATGGGTGCTGAGATGATTGTTGTCATTGCAGGTCCTATCATGCGTATGCCTGGTTTGCCAAAGAGTCCTCAGGCAGAACGTATTGATGTTGTTAATGGTGAAATTACCGGCTTGTCTTAATCAGCCGGAATTTCTCTTAAGAAATCGTTTTCTCAAGAAGAAACTTAAAAAAGGTCTTTTCTCTCAAGAATAGGCTTCTTGTGAAACAAGTTGAACATGATTTTTTGTGCAGAAGAACTTTACTAAAAAAATCTTGAAAACATAACTATAATAAAAATGCCCAGTTTCTAAAACCGGGCATTTTTATTATAGTTATGTTTTTCCTTTCCTTCGCTTCTTTCCTCCCTTTCTCCTTTTTTATTCTTTCTCTCGATGATCCGTTTCTTTGTTCATTGCGTTGGAGGAAGCAAGGCTGAATTCGCAACCACAATAAAGCTGATTATAGAAATCGTTGATATGGAGGAGTTCGTTGCGTCTCATCTGCAGTCCTCCTTTTCGCCAGTTTTGTTCCCACCATTCCACTTCAGGGCAGTCTTCTACGGCAAAGTGTCCAGCCATATCTATCTGTTTGATATTTTTCCAGCGCGATGAAGCCAGAGTTGTTGTCAGTAGGTGTATTCCGTGCGTTTGAGCGTAGGCAGCTGCTCTTTTTAGGCGAAATTGAAAGCATACGGAGCATCTTGAACCGCGTTCTGGTTCATTTTCAAGTCCTGTGACGGCTTTTCTCCATTCGTCATGGTTGTATTCGTCTTCAATGT
Source organism: Segatella hominis (assembly GCF_019249725.2). Lineage (NCBI taxonomy): Bacteria > Pseudomonadati > Bacteroidota > Bacteroidia > Bacteroidales > Prevotellaceae > Segatella > Segatella hominis. The sequence goes on along the minus strand of NZ_CP137559.1, from coordinate 1,667,021 downwards.
ACGGAACTCCCTGTTGGGCAAGAAAACGGATGATTTCCTGCTTGCGGGTTTCATATTCTTCAAGCGGGTAGATATTGCTATTGGAAAAAAAAACAGTTGGTTTCATACCATTGCGCAACATACATTCTACAATGGCAGATGAACATGGGGCGCAACAGGCGTGCAGCAAAACTTCATGCCCTTCTGCTTTGCTTCCATCTGGAAGTAAAAGCTTTACATATTTATATTGTTCTTCTGGAAGTATCTTCATCTTAATTATTCTGTTTTATAAATGGAGTTTATTGATTTCCTCGATAGTTTTCTTATCTATCCCTCAATGGATTTTCGTTCTCTCCATCCATTGATTTCCTTTCAAATCGCTCCGTTGTTTCCATTATGGAATTTAAATGAAATGTTTATATTTATTATTTGTAGTTTGACATATAGTCTTATATAAACAAAAAACAAATGGGGTACAGTCTCTCGACACCCCCCATTTGCCCAAATATATGCGAAAACTATTGCAAAGATACTGCTTTTTTCTAACTTCTTATTTTTTAGAACTGTTTTTTTTTGTAAGATGCTGATATTTAACTAATTATTAACAGAATTATTGGCTGAATATTAATGATTGTTAACCGGTTCGCGTTAATCTGTCTTAAATATTATCCCAATCTATCGAACGTATAGTTTTTTTTATTAAATTCGCAGAAAAAACTAACAACATGAAAAAATGATTCACAACTAAACTATATGGAGGAATGATTATGAATATCAGCACAGGCATCAAGCAAGCGGCAATTTTAGCTATAGGCATCATTGCACTTGGATATTGTATCAAGTCAGGTTTGGAAGGCTTGGCGGGTAAGGATCGGAAGGTTGTGGTAAAGGGCTTGTCGGAAAAGGAAGTGGAGGCCGACAAGGTGACATGGCCTATCCTCTCGAAGGAAATAGGTAATGATTTGCCTAATCTTTATCAGACTATCAATCATACGACAAGTACCATCCGACAGTTCTTGCTCGCAAATGGAGTGAAGGAGAGCGAAATCAATGTGAATGCTCCGGTGGTCATCGATCTTAATGCTGAGCGCTATGGGGATAATCGTCAGCCTTATCGCTATAATATTACTTCCATCATCACAGTCACTTCCAACAATGTGAAACTCATCAGGAGCCTTATTGCCCGGCAGGGAGAATTGCTCCAGAAAGGTATCGCCATTGTGGATGGAGGATACGATAATCCTGTAAAGTACGAATATGTGGCCTTTCGCAAGATGAAACCAAAAATGATGGAGGAGGCGATAGCAAATGCTGAGCAAACCGCAGAGCAGTTTGCTAAAAACAGTAAGAGCAAGATAGACAAGATTATGAATGCGGATCAGGGGCAGTTCTCTATTGAAGACCGTGATTCCAATACTCCTTATATTAAAAAGGTAAGAGTAGTAACTACTGTTACTTATTCATTGAAGGATTAATGCTTTGGCGGATTATCTAAAATAAAGACTCATCGCAGGGAATCAATTTTTCCCCAACGATGAGTCTTTTATTTTTAACTGAAGTTTCGCAAGTGAATAAATATCAACTTGCTTGTTTATAAATATACATATTACGTAGCGTATGGGCAACAGGATTACTTTCGATGAAATCTGCCAGCAACTCTGTAGCATCTATAGAGTAACGCTCTGCTGCTTCCAGAACGAAGTCCAAAATGATAGCCCATATCTTGTCCGTTACGGACAACTCGAGAGTGTCATTGGTAACCTCTGTAAAGAGACCACCGATGGTTTCATACGCTTCAAATCTCTTCACTGTACACAAGATGTTATACTGCATCATTGTCAAAGTGAAGCTAGCAATTTGAGCGGCAAAATGTACAGACTGGCATTTACCAAAGTTCAGCAAGGTCTTGCAATCCTTGTATGCAACTTCGGTAGCCCATCGTCTGGCATAAATACGATACGCTTCAAGGAAGCTAAGAGAAAGGTCTGTGGTCAACAACCCATTCCAGTTTCCCTTGCGTCCTCGTTTGCAAAAGAACAAACGGACTGGCACACCATCCAACTTAACGTCCATTGTACAATAGGTACAGCGAAGTATTTTGTTGTGTTTGCATGCCTTCTCCTTTTGCAGGTGCTTGATGATTTGCTTGGCATTCATCTTGCCATGCTTCGTTGCATAGTTGGTTTTGCCCAGTTTAATCATGCCCAACAGGTGACACTTGATATGTCTGCTGGAAATGAAACGCACAAGCTTAGTGTTTGTAAACCAGCTATCTACGAGCAAGTAATCAAAGCGAACACCTCGCTTGATGGCATACTTGACCATATCTATGGCCTTGTCTGTCTTCTTCATCAGATATTCATCCACACGATCTTTTACCGCTTGCCCTTCGTGGTCCTCGGTATAGCGAGCTTTGCGTTGCTTAGCAGTAAGTCCCTGAACCTTTTGCTTGTCCTTTCCCTCCTCACCATGAAGAGAAAAATCGAGAAAGAGCTGGCTAACGCCATCGGACAACATCATGGTCAGACACTTATAACCAAGGATGCTCTTTTGATGAACATGAGACCAGATTCTTCCTATGAGTTCGGTCGTCATACCAGTCTTAGGTGCATCAGTATCATCAATAATCAAACAAACCGGCTTGTCATGATGAACAGTTGTGCTGCTTGATATCTTCTTTATCAGCTGAAGATTCATTGCATATAGTAACTTGCGCCACTTGACGTTGCCATCATTCATAAAACGATAGAACATGTCTTTATCACAATTGAACAATTTACTCAAGGACGAGTTGGAGTATCGACTCGCATTCTTGACTACGAAGAACGGGAAGAGCATGAGGAGGTTGAGTACCTGCAAAGTGGTGAACTTGCAGTTCTCTTTCTTCTCTACTCCAATCTGGCTGGAGCGTATATTTATATGTTCCATCACACCCATAATGCACTTAATTGCACGATTATCGTCATTTTTTGCGAAAAAGCTTCGCAGATCTGAAATAATTTTTGTATATTTGCTCACGGCTTTGAAGTTTTATCTTTATTGTTTAGCGATTATAAAGATACTCATTTTCTGTGAGTTATACAAACTTCAGAGCCTTTTTTATTCCAAAATTACGTTAAATCACGCTTGTGAATTTTCACTTGCGAAACTTTAGTTTTTAATATGCAAGCAGAAAATGATTTTTTCTGTTGTGGAGGGATTATAGAGCTATTTCTTCGTACTCCAATCCGAAAACATCGGCTATTGCCTTGAAGACAATCTTCCCATTTACGATGTTCAGTCCCCGATACAGAGCCTTGTTGTCTTTGCAAGCCTGTTTCCATCCCTTGTCGGCAAGAGCTATGGCGTACTTCAACGTGGCATTGGTCAAAGCTGTAGTAGAAGTATGAGGTACGGCTCCAGGAATGTTGGCTACGGCGTAATGTACGATGCCATCTATTATGTAGATAGGATCGGAATGGGTGGTAGGATGGGATGTTTCGAAGCAACCACCTTGGTCAATAGCTACATCCACAAGTACGGTGCCAGGTTCCATCAATTTCAACATGTCCTTCGTGATAAGATGAGGGGCTTTATCACCTGGAACAAGTACGCTGCCCACCACAAGATCAACATCAGGCAATGCCTTTCGAATATTGTGCTCATTGGAGTAGAGTGTATGTACATTGATAGGTAGTTCCATCTCCAGTTGGCGAAGACGAGGCAGACTGATATCTGTAATCCATACGTCAGCTCCCAGTCCGGCAGCCATTCTTGCAGCAGCCTCTCCTACGGTTCCGCCGCCCAGTATCAGAACTTTAGTACGGTTTACTCCAGGCACTCCGCTTATGAGTTTGCCTTTTCCTCCCTTGTTTTTCTGGAGGTAGTATGCGCCATTGATGGTGGCCATTCTTCCAGCTACTTCGCTCATCGGAATGAGCAGAGGCAGATGATGGTCATCAGTTTCCACGGTTTCATAGGCAAGACATACGGCACCGCTCTTGATCATAGCGTCGGTAAGAGCTCTGTCGCAGGCGAAATGGAAGTAGGTAAATACCAGCTGGTCTTTGTGGATGAGGGGATATTCCTCAGCGATTGGTTCCTTTACCTTGACTATCATTTCTGCTTCTCGGTAAACACTCTGAATGTCGGGAAGGATTTTTGCTCCAACCTTTATATACTCTTCATCAGCAAAACCGCTGTTTTCGCCAGCAGTGTGTTGTACTACTACTTCATGACCATGAAGAATGAACTCAGCTACTCCAGCAGGGGTCATTCCCACGCGGTTCTCATTATTCTTGATTTCTTTTGGAATACCTATTTTCATGACATTTGGTTTTAAAAGGTTAGACATTATTTTAACGGTCTAAAGATACGGAAAAAAACAATTGGTTGTATGATTTGTAAAGAAGATTTAACATATCTTTCTTGTCTGTTTAGGATTAGAATATAAAAATGATTAAAAAGAGAGAAATCTTTCATTTTTTTGCTTATCTTTGCATAAGATAAGCTGCACTCGGCAATATGAAAACAAGTTTTCATTGCGCTCGTTTGCATTATCTTTGCATAAGAAAAATAGATAGAGTATAATAATAAAGTATAATAGACTTAAACAATAAATTGCTTATGATGAATATTCATACCAGTTTCAAGCAGGCGTTTTTGCTGTTTTTTATAGTTCTTCCTATTTGTTTTGTGGGTTGTACGAAGAAGGCGTCAAATAAGGCGCAGGTGGCACAAAAGGAGAAAACTGTCGCTTTGGGAAAGGTGAATGTGCTCACCGCTTCTGACTTCAAAAAGAAAATCATGGATTACGAGTCTCATCCCGATGAGTGGGTGTTTGCAGGCTCCCGTCCTGCCATCATTGATTTCTATGCCACTTGGTGTGGACCTTGTAAGATGATGGCTCCCATAGTAGAATCTCTTGCCGGGAAATATGCCGGCAAGATAGATTTCTATAAGGTGGATATCGATCAGGAACCCGAGTTGGCTTCCGTCTTCGGCATCCGCAGCATTCCTACCTTCCTCTTCATCCCGCTGAAGGGCAATCCCACCATGCAGATGGGTGCCATGCAGAAGGAAGATTTCGAGGAGATTATCGGGAAAGTGATGAAAAAGTAAAGAGGTCTTAAATATTTACTATACATCACGATTTCGCTCCTGAAAACCTATATATTTGAGCTTAAAAATAAGGGGTTTTAGTGAAAAAATCCGCAGTTTTGAGCTCTTAAGTGAAAGAATAAGCCGAAAAACGCTCCATAAATAGGGATTTCTTATCATAGTATAAATACACAATAATTGTTCCCTCACTAATTTACGTTTTACTGCCAACAGATAATTCTGTCTTCCATAGCAAAGAACTTATAAGTACTTCATAACAAGGCACTTAGCTCTATTCTTTGGATTGGTTCTGATTCACTCTATATGATTTATCAGCATCTAAAATGTTCCGTATTTCATATCTTATGGCAAAGATAATAAATCTTTTATATAATATCGAATTTTATTTTTTTTTTAACGGAAAAGTTATTTTTGAGGCTATTTTTGCGATTTAAGACCCTCGAAAATGGCGAAAAAATGAAGCAGAAATGCAAAAAAAAGTACCCCCAAATGCAGTTTTAGTAAAGAAATACAACAAAATGATAGGCAAGAAATGGATATTGAACATGGATTTTCATAGAATTTGAGAGACAGGAGCATATAAGAATAAGATTTTTCAGGAGAGAAAAGAGGGTTTCAATAATCATATAACACGCTGATAATCAAAGACTTCTAATTACATCTTATGTACTAATACACTTGCTATGAAGAAAACAAAATCCGGTCATTTGGTCAAAGTCATTTTCGGTCAAAATGAAATTTGAATCGGTCAAAATGGTCTATAATATAATATAAATATATATTTATATTATATTATAGGATGACCGAGCGCTCCCGAAAACGATTTTGACCGAACATGACCATGACCAAATGACCGCTTTTCTAAAATTCTGAGTCACAAGCCTTCATTTTCTTCAAAATCAGTCAAAATGCAGCAATTGATTTCCGAAATATCATTGTAAAGCACTATCTGTCAGACACTTACAGACACCCCTAAAAAATCTGTAGCGGAAAAATTTGTTTTCAACTCCAAATTGTTGTACCTTTGCACCAGCAATCGAAAGAAAGCTTCTCTTGTACCGAAAGTCGGTCTTTACAGACGACACATTTGAGGCACGATTGATGTCAGGCGCCGGACATCAATAACGACCAAAAGAAGGACAAGAAACGGGGTTTCTGGGGAATTGAAATATCAACCATCAAAACACACACAAAGTATGATTAACTACAGCATTACCATGCGTTCCGTGAACAGCAACCTCCTTGAAATCAACCAGGCTAAATCACGTATCAACCAGGCAAAACGAGAGGGTAAGAACCACCGACCAGGCCGACCTCAACCTTGTGAAGACCGAGGGCGTATGGCGCATCTACGACATGCAGTATAACTTTGAATACACCAACCTCGCCAAGCAGAACCTCATCGGACTGGAGACCATCATGCGCTGGCACTTCCTCAACCACTTCACGATGAATGCCACCTACAGCTACGTGAACGTGAGCAAGACGGATGGCATCCAGGTGAACACCACTTCGCCTCATGCAGCTACGGCGAGCCTCGACTATAAGTACAACAAGAAGAACTACCGACTGGGCGCCACCTTCTCGGCAAGCTACATGGGTGAGAAGAAGTTTGATGTGCAGGACCGACTCTCTGTAAACGGTGAGAGCCACGATGCCTACTTCCGCTGCCAGTTGCCTCAGTATGTATTGTGCAACCTGTCAGTGATTCAGACCTTCTGTAATAAGGTGAAGGTGACGGTGGGTGTGGATAACATCTTTAACTATGTGCCAAAGACCCTGGGTTCGGGCATCACCATGTTTAACGTGCCAGCCACGGCAGGAGCCAAGGCGCATGTGCAGGTGGAAGTGTTGGTAGATGAATTGGTAAAAGCATTTAGAAAGAAAAAATAATGAAGAAAGCATTGCTATATATAATAGGTATGGCAGCCGCAATGACGAGCTGCGTATCTTATGAGGCTGAGGACTTCACAGGTCATACCTTGCCCCGAAAAACAGGTTATAGCACGGGTGTTACCAACGACTGGCTCTATTTCGACCTGAAGACGGGACATCGCTATAATGTGCTGAATCCTAACCAGAGTGTCATCGCCTTTATTGATGGCAAGCCAATAGAGGAGTATTTCCATTACAACGGCACTACAAAATTGGTAAAGTATTGGAGCGAAGGTGTGCAGAAGAACATCTTCGAGGATGCAGAGCGTGATGCAAACGGCGATACCATCTTTACCAAGAATCAAGCTACAGGCAAGTTAACCTATAAGACGGTGAAGTGCCAGGCAAGCAGCATTATGGTGATGGAGAACATGGAGGATGACCCCAATACGATGGCTTATTCTGCTACGGAGTGGGACCTTGCCTTTGATGGTTACCAGCTGCGAACCAACAGTGGAACAAGCGGCATAGGCAAGGGCGGTGCTGCCGACCTGGGCTATGGCGAATATGACAAGTGGACGAGCAAGGCGCAGGTGGATGCTTATCTGGCTGAACACAACATGACTTTCGCCGTGGATGATTCAGCAAGCGTCTATGTCACCATGTCGCAGAACGACTGGAACAAGTATTGCATCGCCAACAAACTGGATATGAAAGAGAACCCTTGGTTCGACCCGAACAACGGACCTGCCAAGCAGTTGGTAAGCGGCAATCCGGTGCTCGAAAAGGCAATGACCTTCTCTGGTCCACCTCCAGTATATACTCCTTCTTTCCATACCTACGTAATCCGTTCGTGGGATGGCGAGAGATATTACAAGCTCCAGATTATCTCCTGGTATGATGCCAATGTGCAGATAGGTGATGAGGGAGGAAGAATCAGTTATTACTTAGACGAACTGAAATAATTCAACTGTTCATGATAGGGCAGATGTCTCTTCTTCTTACCTATAAATAGGTATTTTCGGGCGAATACCTACTTTTTATGGTGCCCAAAATTTGGTGGTTTGCCAGATAATACTTAAATTTGCACTCAGAAATCAGATCTGAAATAAGATCAGAAATAAGAAATGTTTAATGTAATTAAAAGTATTATAGTATTATGATTATCGAAAATGTTCATGCAAGAGAAATCTTGGATTCTCGTGGCAATCCTACAGTAGAGGTTGAAGTTTCATTGAAGTCAGGTGTCGTAGGTCGTGCATCGGTTCCTTCTGGTGCATCAACTGGCGAGAACGAGGCTTTGGAACTTCGTGATGGCGACAAGAACCGCTATGGCGGCAAGGGTGTCTTGAAGGCAGTTGAAAACGTGAATCAGGTAATTGCTCCTGCTTTGGTTGGCTTCTCTGCCTTGGAGCAGCGTGCCATCGATTATAAGATGTTGGAACTCGACGGCACCAAGACCAAGTCTAATTTGGGTGCCAATGCCATCCTCGGTGTTTCTCTGGCTGTGGCTCATGCTGCTGCTGAGTATCTCCACATCCCATTGTATCGCTACATTGGCGGTTGCAATACTTACACCCTTCCTGTTCCTATGATGAACATCATCAATGGTGGTGCTCACTCTGATGCGTCTATCGCCTTCCAGGAGTTCATGATCCGTCCTGTGGGTGCTCCTTCCGAGAAGGAGGCTATCCGTATGGGTGCAGAGGTGTTCCATGCCTTGGCTAAGCTCCTGAAGAGCCGCGGTCTTTCTACTGCCGTTGGTGATGAGGGCGGTTTCGCTCCTGCACTCGATGGTATAGAGGATGCGCTCGACAGTATCTGCCAGGCTATCAAGGATGCCGGTTATGAGCCAGGTAAGGACGTGAAGATTGCCATGGACTGTGCTGCCAGCGAGTTTGCCGTTCAGGAGAATGGTGAGTGGTTCTACGATTACCGCCAGTTGAAGGATGGCAAGAAGAAGGATCCTAATGGTAAGAAACTGACTGCTGCCGAGCAGATCAAGTTCCTGGAGGAGCTGATTACCAAATATCCTATCGATTCTATCGAGGATGGTCTTGATGAGAACGATTGGGACAACTGGGTGAAGTTGACCGCTGCCATCGGTGACCGCTGTCAGTTGGTGGGTGACGACCTCTTTGTTACCAACGTGAAGTTCCTTGAAAAGGGTATCAAGATGGGTGCTGCCAACTCTATCCTCATCAAGGTGAACCAGATTGGTTCTCTTACCGAGACTTTGGATGCTATCGAGATGGCTCACCGTCATGGTTATACCACCGTTACTTCCCATCGTTCTGGTGAAACCGAGGATACTACGATTGCTGATATTGCCGTAGCAACTAACTCCGGTCAGATTAAGACGGGTTCTATGAGTCGTACCGACCGTATGGCTAAGTACAACCAGCTTATCCGCATTGAAGAGCAGTTGGGCAATAACGCAGTTTACGGTTATAAGAAGTTGAAATAGGTGCAATTATGCGAAATTGGAGAAAAACCAATTTCACCATGACATACACATTTTATAAAAAATAGAATAGATCAGATACGAAATAGATGGGCATGGATGACCGTGAGGGTTGTCCATGCATTTTTTCTTCTATGATGTGTCTGAATCTTCACATACTTTACTGGATAACTTCGATATATTTTATGGATTATGACAAACGTATTGATTAGTGCTGCCGGACTTTGCGGTGCCACGATTATCGGTGCCATTTTGGGTTTCTTCGTCAAGGAATTGCCCCATAAATGGAACGATGCTGTGTTGGGATATTGTGCCGGAATTATGCTGGCGGCTTCTACGTTGGGACTGATAGTGCCAGCCTTCGAACAGACCAGTCTATGGTGGCTGGTGGTAATCGGTGTGATGGCAGGTGCTCTGTTTCTGAACGTGCTCGATCTGGTTACTCCTCATCTTCATCACATCACCGGACTCGATCCCGAGGAGCATCGCAACAATGCCAGGCTCAGCCATGTGATGCTTTTCGTGATGGCGATAGCCCTGCACAAACTGCCAGAGGGAATGGCGGCAGGTGTGAGCGTCTGTTCTACAGAAGGAGCAACGGAGTGGGGCGTTTCCTTCGGTATCGCCCTGCAGAATATCCCCGAGGGAATGGTCATCATCGCTCCTTTGATGATGGCTGGTGTTTCTGCAGCCCGTACCTTCTTTATCTCCATCTTCATCGCCCTACTCGAAGTGGTAGGCATCCTGTTGGGTTACGGCTTGGGTTCTGCCTCTTCCACCTTCCTCCCCGTGATGCTGGGTTTTGCCGGTGGTGCTATGCTTTATGTAACGAGCGATGAGATGATTCCCGAAACCCATGCCCATGGCTTTCAGAAGCAAGCCACCTACGCTCTTCTCCTGGGCTTCATCACTTTTGTGTTGATGGAGAAATGTGTGTAGTCAGATTCTGATACCGAGGCAGGTAGTATTTCCTAAATACAGAGTGTACTTAGGTGTAGCCTTTTTTGGGAAAAAAAAGCGGAGCGTGATTTCACAACCACACTCCGCGCAAACTTAAACAACCAATAAAAGAAATAGATTGATCGTTCAATTGTTATATCTGATGAAGAGTAGCTCTTTTTAGAGCTTTTTTTATTTCGATTTGAAGATAATGACCTTAGCGGATGAAGAGAAGCTCACGATACTTAGGCAATGTCCAGAGCTCATCGGCTACTGCCAACTCCAACTTGTCAATCTGATAACGGATTTCCTCCATCTTTGGAGCTACCGTGTCATGATAAGCTATCGCCTTATCGTGCTCATTCTCAATCTTGTTGGCCACCTTGCGGGCATTTACCAACTCCTCAACACCGGTCTCGATAATCTGAGTGCGCTCGGCAATCTTCTTGATGATATTGATGTTGCGGGCAGTCAACTTCTTGCCTTCCTCGTCACCGAAGATGTCAATCATGTTCTCCACATTCTTAGCCAACTGACTCTGATAGTGAGTAGCCACTGGGATGATGTGGTTCATGCTCAAGTCGCCCATTACACGAGCCTCAATCTGAATCTTCTTGGTGTAGGTCTCCCATTTCACCTCGTTACGGGCTTCCAGCTCGTTCTTCTTCATGACACCCATGTCCTCGAACATCTTGATAGATGCAGGGTCGAGATAACGCTCGAAAATCTTTGGACAGCTCTTCTCGCAGTCCAGACCACGCTTGGCAGCTTCCTCTACCCACTCATCTGAGTAACCGTTGCCGTCGAAACGGATAGGCTTGCAGGTCTTCAAATCCTGACGAACGATATCGATGATGGCAGAAGTCTTGTCCTCACCCTTGGCAATCAACTCATCCACACGCTTCTTGAAGTCGGTCAAAGCCTCGGCTACGGCGGTGTTCAATACAATCATTGCTGATGCACAGTTAGCCTCAGAACCTACAGCACGGAACTCGAAACGGTTGCCGGTGAAGGCGAATGGTGATGTACGGTTACGGTCGGTGTTATCAATCATCAACTCAGGAATCTCAGGGATATCCAACTTCATGCCCTGCTTGCCAGCCACGGTGAAGAGATCCTTCTTGTCGGCTTTCTCAATGTGCTCGAGAAGGTCGGTCAACTGCTTGCCGAGGAATGAAGAGATGATTGCTGGAGGTGCCTCGTTGGCGCCCAGACGATGAGCATTGGTAGCGCTCATGATAGAAGCCTTGAGCAAACCATTATGCTTATATACACCCATCAAAGTCTCTGTGATGAAGACTACGAAGCGGAGGTTGTCCTCTGGTGTCTTGCCTGGACCATGGAGCAGGATGCCGGTATCTGTAGCCAGACTCCAGTTGTTGTGCTTACCAGAACCGTTGATGCCTGCGAATGGCTTCTCATGGAGAAGTACGCGGAAACCGTGATGGCGAGCTACCTTCTTCATCAAGCTCATCAAGAGCATGTTGTGGTCAACGGCAAGGTTGGTCTCCTCGAAGATAGGTGCCAACTCAAACTGGTTTGGTGCCACCTCGTTATGACGGGTCTTGCAAGGAATACCGAGCTCAAGAGCCTGGATTTCCAAATCCTTCATGAATGCCTGAACACGCTCTGGGATGGCGCCGAAGTAGTGGTCGTCCATCTGCTGGTTCTTTGCAGAATCGTGACCCATCAGGGTGCGACCTGTCAGCATCAGGTCAGGACGTGCAGCATACAAGCTTTCATCTACCAGGAAGTACTCCTGCTCCCAACCGAGATTGGAAATAACTTTCTTGACATCAGGGTTGAAGTAGTGGCAAACCTCTGTTGCTGCTACGTTTACAGCGTGCAATGAACGGAGCAATGGAGCTTTATAGTCGAGAGCCTCACCTGTGTAAGAGATGAAGACGGTAGGGATACAGAGTGTATCGTCGATGATGAATACAGGCGATGTAGGATCCCATGCTGAATAACCGCGAGCCTCAAAAGTAGAGCGGATACCGCCAGATGGGAAAGATGATGCATCAGGTTCCTGCTGAACGAGCAACTTACCTGAAAATTCCTCGATCATACCACCCTTGCCATCGTGCTCGATGAAGGCATCGTGCTTCTCGGCAGTACCTTCTGTCAATGGCTGGAACCAGTGGGTGTAGTGGGTTACGCCATTCTCGTCAGCCCACTGCTTGATGCCTTTGGCTACGGCGTTGGCGATGTTACGGTCGAGACGAGCTCCGTTGTCGATGACATCTACCAGTTTCTCATAGACATCTGCAGGGAGATACTTGTACATCTTCTGTCGGTTGAATACCTTCTTTCCGAAGAATTCACTTGGTCGCTCGCTAGGAGCGGTTACCTCAACAGGCTTTCTCTTGGAAGCCTCTGAAACAGCTTCAAATCTTAAGTTGCTCATACCTTATATATTTTAAAATTTTTGATATTCAATGTTTAATAATCTGTTGGAATGTTTATTTTCCCAGCCACTTGGCAATTCTCTCCATGGCTTCCTTGCAGTCCTCATGCTCGCCGAAGGCGGTGAGACGGATGTAGCCTTCGCCTGAAGGACCGAAACCTACACCTGGTGTGCAGACTACGCTGGCACCATAAAGCATCTCTTCGAAGAATTTCCAGCTAGGTGTGTTGTTTGGCGTCTTCACCCAGAGATAAGGTGCATTCTCGCCGCCATATACTCTCAAGCCGAGTTTCTGGAGTTCGGCTCTCATGAAGTGGGCATTCTCCATATAGTAATTGATGGTTGCCTTCACCTGTTCCTTACCCTCAGGGGTGTAGATGGCTTCGGCAGCACGCTGGCTGATATAGCTTGTACCATTAAACTTGGTGCACTGGCGGCGGTCCCAGATAGGATTCAATGCCACTTCCTCACCTGCCAATGTCTTTGCCTTCAACTCTTTAGGAACGATGGTGTAACCACAACGCACACCGGTGAATCCGGCAGTCTTCGAATAACTGTGGAATTCTATCGCTACCTTTCTGGCCCCACGAATCTCGTAGATAGAATGAGGAATTGATGGGTCGGTGATATATGCCTCGTAGGCTGCATCATAGAGGATGATGCTCTCGTTCTTGATAGCATAGTTTACCCATTTTCTGAGTTCTTCTTTCGAGATGACCGTACCCGTAGGGTTGTTTGGATAACAGAGATAAATCATGTCCACACGGTGGTCTGGAATCTGAGGGATGAAATCATCGCTCTCATCGCAAGGCATGTAGGTTACGTTACTCCACTTGCCATTCTCGAAGACTCCGGCTCTACCTATCATCACGTTAGAGTCTATATAAACCGGATAAATCGGGTCGGTAACGCCGATGTTGTTATCCCATCTCAAAATCTCCTGGATATTTCCTGTATCACTCTTGGCTCCATCGTTTACGAATACCTCGTTGGCGTCAAGATGAATGCCACGTGGCAGGAAGTCGTTCTTGATGATAGCCTCTCGGAGGAAATCATAACCTCTTTCCGGTCCATAACCTCTGAAAGAAGCCTGTACTGCCATCTCATCCACCGCCTTGTGCATTGCCTTGATGACGGCAGGGCAGAGAGGTTGGGTTACGTCACCGATACCTAAGCTGATAACTTGCTGCTTAGGGTGAGCAATCTTGTAGGCTTTCACCTTCTTTGCGATGTCGGCAAAAAGATAATTGCTTGCCAACTTCAGGAAATGTTCATTTACTAATGCCATATTGTTGTTCTCCTTTTATTGCGATCTTTAAGAATTGTCTTTTCAGATATTTCTCTTAGACCATTATTATTTAAGTTTGCGTTCTTTTTATTTTAATGTTAAATGCTAAATGTTTAATGTTAACTTCGTGAATGCAGCTAAATTTCTCATTTCTCATTTTTAACATTTCTCATTCCACCTGAATCTCACCCTCGAATACGAAGGCTGCAGGACCAGTCATATATACGTGTTCGTCTTCCTCGTTATATTCGATTTGCAAAGTTCCTCCATCCATCACGATACTGCTTTTTCGTCCAGCACGCTTGGTAAGGAATGCGGCTACGGCCGTGGCACAAGCCCCTGTTCCACAGGCCATTGTTATTCCGCTTCCTCTTTCCCAAACTCGTGTTCTAATGATGTCTGTATCTGTCAATTGTGCAAATTCGATGTTACAGCGTTGAGGAAAGGCTTGGTCTCTTTCGAGGATTTTTCCATAGTGGGCGATGTCGATAGTATCGATGTCATCCACGAAAGTTACGAAATGTGGATTTCCCATACAAACGTAAGTGCCTTCAAAGATTCTTTCGTCTGCAGCAAGTACAGAAGGACCTATGAATTGCTCAGGATTTTCCAATTTGGGTTTCAGCATATCTACTGTTACCGAATCTACAATTTGATGATTATCCTGAATATGCAATTTCAATATCTTGATGCCTGATAGTGTTTCAAGCCGTATGGTGTCTTTTCGGGTCAATCCTTTTTCATAAAGATATTTTCCGATACAGCGACTTGCATTACCACACATCATGGCTTCAGAGCCATCAGCATTGAAGATGCGCATGGAGTAGTCTGCTCTTCTGCTATCCTTTGGTTTGCCGATAAGAACCAGTCCATCGCTTCCAATACCTGTGTGATAAGCACTCCAGGCTATAGCTGCCTTTTCTGGGTCGGGGATGTCGTACAACTGGGTATCTACATAAATGTAATCATTTCCAGCTCCATGCATCTTTGTGAAATGAACTGTTTCTTTCATATTGTGTTGTCCTTTAAGTTTGATACTTCTCGCATGAATCCTGGTTTCTCTTGCATGAGATCAGAACCTATATGCGATTGATAATCTCTTCATTCTCTTGTTTTATCCCTTTAAAGAAGTTAAATTCTTTTGCGGAAATTAACATAGTGATAGTCATTTTGTTATTTTGATGACTATTTGCTTGTTTACGACTGCAAAGATACGACGTTTTGTCGAAAAACAAAGAAAAAATAATCTATTTTTATCAACTATTTTATGAGTTCTTTTGATTTGTAAGCAATAGGGTATTTAATTCTTTCAGATTGAAAGTGATTTTGTTTTATATGTGATAAAATATCAATAGAATAATTGCTTGTAGTGTCTTTGTGTTCTTTTATATCGAGTTTTGCTTGCAAAATGTTGGTATTTTGGGGTTAATGTAGCTCAAAGTGTAAGGCCAAATCTGCGAAAATCCACGAGTAATCATCTGTGGAACAAGAATGTTCCGTAAACTCTGCGTAATCCGATGAATAAAAACTATGAAGAAACGAAAAAGAGAGTGTGCCATAAGTTCATGACACACCCTCTTTTTCGTAGAAGTGGAGCTGGAGGGAATCGAACCCTCGTCCGCACAAGGAAACCATACGCTTTCTACACGCTTATTCCAGCCTTTGATTTTCGAAGTATGACAAGACCTGGACCACCAATCATACCCTTATCCTCTAAAATTTCACCCGAGCATCGAGGCCTACCCGAGCTATTTCCGATTTACCTGCACCGCTTGACCAACAAGATTCGGAACTACATCCGTTGAGCGATGTCCCGTTCCATCACCTAGTGACGGAATAAAGCTAATCTACTGTACTTCGATTAGGCAGCGAGAGCGTAGTTATTTTCGCCAATTAATTTTTTGTTCACTAAGATTTAGGAGGTAGCCAACGAGCCTCCGCGTGCTTACGTACCATTTCATCTCGCCGTCAAATCCAGTCAACCCCGAATCTGTCTTTTCTCAATGACGATACCAAAACATCCCAATCCATAAGCCTGAAACTCTTGGATTGGGATGCAAAGATAAAGCGATTATTTGAAATCTCCAAATATTTTGCTACTTTTTTTGTTAGAAACCATAAAATATCGCTCTTTTATGCGATTATAGTTCCTTGATTACTTCTTGGTAGCTCTGATAAAGAAACCTATCAAGAGGATATAGGCTATGAGCGAACAAACCTCTGACATAGGGTTGACCCACCAGTTTTCTGCGATGCTGGCTTCAATGCCGCCAAATTTGAGCAGCGCACTTACTACACCCATCAGGGCACCACCGGCAATAAAACCGCTGGCGATGAGTGTACCCTTTTCGCCGCGTTCATTATTCACCTTAGCATCCTTAGAGCGGGAAGTTACATACCAGTTGATGGCACCACCTACCAACAGTGGGACATTCAGCTCCAATGGAATGAACATACCGAGCGCAAAAGCCAATGCTGGAATCTTGAAATAGGTGAGTACGATGGCGATGACTGCACCGATGCCGTAGAGTACCCAAGGAGCACCCACACCGTTCATCAATGGGTCGATGACGGCAGCCATGGCATTTGCCTGAGGAGCAGCGAGAGAACCGGATGCAAAACCGTAAGTCTCATTCAGAAGCATCATCACACCGCCTACTGTTGCAGCACTTACCAGAGTACCGAGGAATTTCCAACCCTCCTGTTTTTTAGGAGTGGTACCAAGCCAGTAACCTATCTTGAGGTCGGTGATAAATGAACCTGCCACTGATAATGCGGTACAAACCACACCACCCATGATTAGCGCTGCCAACATACCGCCTGGGCCTTTCAATCCTACAGCCACCATCACTACAGAAGCGAAGATGAGTGTCATCAGGGTCATACCTGATACAGGATTAGAACCTACGATGGCAATAGCATTGGCTGCCACGGTAGTAAAGAGGAAAGCGATAACAGCTACCAGCAGGATGGCGATGACGGCGAAGAGGAGATTGCCCTCCATCACACCAAACCAGAAGAAGAGGAAGGTGATGAGGATGGTTACAATCGAACCGATAGCGATAATCTTGAAAGAAATGTCACGCTGAGTACGCTTCACATTTTCGTCCACATCGCTCTTGCCCTTCAGTTCTTGTGCTGCCAAACCTACAGCGCTCTTGATGATACCCCAACTCTTGATGATACCGATGATACCTGCCATGGCAATGCCACCGATACCGATACTGCGGGCGTACGCTCTGAAGATTTCTTCAGGACTCATAGCTCCTACGGTCTTCACGATACTTGGATCCCAGGCACTCAGCACACTGTCGTGGAAAGCAATGCTCATACCTGGTACGATCAACCACCATACGACGAGTGAACCCAAGCAGGTGTAGAAGGCATATTTCAAACCGATGATGTAACCCAGACCGAGTACGGCAGCTCCAGTATTCACCTTGAATACGAGTTTTGCCTTGTCAGCAAGGTCGCAACCCCAACCGACTACACGGGAAGTAAAGTTTTCGTTCCACCATCCTAAGCTGGCAACGATGAAGTCATAGAGACCACCTACCAGACCAGCGATAAGCAAAGGTTTTGCCTGATCGCCGCCCTTGGCACCACTTACCAGTACCTGTGTGGTAGCAGTCGCTTCTGGGAAAGGATACTTGCCGTGCATATCGCTTACGAAATACTTGCGGAAAGGTATCAGAAACAAGATGCCGAGCACACCACCGAGAGCCGAAGCCATGAAAATCTTCATAAATGAAGTTGTCATGTCTGGATACTTTGCCTGCAGGATATAGATGGCAGGTAAGGTGAAGATAGCACCTGCTACCACAGCTCCTGAACAGGCACCGATACTCTGGATGATGACATTCTCGCCAAGAGCCTTGCTGCGCTTGGTAGCGGTGCTGACACCTACTGCGATGATAGCGATAGGAATGGCTGCCTCAAAAACCTGACCTACCTTCAGACCCAGATAGGCTGCGGCGGCAGAGAAGATGATCGCCATCACGATACCCCAAGTCACTGACCATCCGTTCACCTCAGGATAAACTTTGTCGGGCGACATCAGCGGCTTGTACTCTTCCCCGTCTTTCAGCTCTCTGAAAGCGTTTTCGGGGAGGTTCATTTCTTCTTTCATTTTTTGTAATGTTTAATGTTGAATATTAAGTTGTTGTATGTTATTTTTCGATTCTAATAATATACTCACTCATGAAACTTGCTCCTGGCTGGAGGCGGTTCATCAGATATTTGTCTTTAAATTCGCCTTCAAACTCTGCCCAGTCGCTCAATCCATACCATGGTTCGATGCAGACGAATGGAGCATGCTTGCCTGTTGGATTCCAGATACCTACGGCAGGAGTCTTGAATTCTAATGTTACGTGAGGTTCACCCTGTTCGTTGAGAATGCTCACCTGCTTTACCTGGCTCTTGTCGAAGATTACCGCATCCTCTGCAAATGTCTCCTCGTTTACTTCCCAGATACCCTTCTCAGTTTTCACGGTCTCCTTAGCCTGGCGGTCGATGCATCCGCTCACGTTACCATACAGGCGAACAGGTGCTTCGTTGTCGAGCTTCAGGGTAGCCTTCATCTCCTCGCCCTTCTTGCAACCTGGAACCAGGAATGCTGGGTGACCGCCAATCTGGAACATGATTTCCTTGTCATCGGTGTTTTCTACATGCCAGATAACGTGAATCTCGTTGCCTTCCAGACGGTAAGAGATGGCAAGATTGAAATGATAAGGATAATTCTTCAGGGTCTCCTCATTATCGATGAGGGCGAAGGTGAGACGGTCAGCAGTTTTGCCAACCAACTTGAACTCTGTATCACGGGCGAAGCCATGACGTGGGAGTGTATATTCCTTGCCGTCAATGCGATAGGTGTCCTTCCACAAACCGCATACGATAGGGAAGAGGATTGGTGAGTGGCGATTCCAGTACTTCTCGTCACCATCCCAAAGATATTCATTACCATTGGCATCCTTGATACTCTGAAGTTCTGCGCCGAGAGATGAAATCTCCAATGTGAGCTGATCGTTTTTAATCTGTTCCATTTTCTTTTGTTTTTTAGTCTTTAATGTATGTTTAAACTTTATTGTTTAATTCTTTGTTGTTTATATTTTAGATTCATCTATATGAATGCATTTGCCCTTGAAAGTATCCTTATGACACTTTCAAGGGCAAAGATACTACTTTTTTTCGTAAAAGAGATAAAAAATGAATTATTTTTCATTTTATCTATCATTCTTCTTTCTATTTGCCATTTTCTTTCTGGTTTTCTATTTGTCAAATCCACAGTCGGCTTGCGGAATTGCTTCATCATGGTCGTTGAGATACAGCAGAGGCTCTGGATGATAGCCCGAATTTGCTACGGAATATCTGTCTATACGGTATCGGGTGGCAATACCGCCGAGCTGTAGCATCGTGTGGAAGGCAGAACGGCTGCTTTGTATCTCCTTATGTTTATTCTGGGAGAGAGCCGCATCTACTCTTGGTTCCTGATGCTCATAACTCCTTGATGTCCAAATCAGGAAAGGTACGTCCAGTTCATAATGCGAAGCACGTGGCGCGGCATGTAGGAAGAGTTTCCTGCTGTCATCGAAGATATTCTCTCCGTGGTCGCTTGTATAGAGCATGGCACTCATGCCGCCTTTCTTCTGCAGACGTTCGATGATGCTGTGCAATACGTAGTCGGTATAGCGGATGGTATTGTCGTAAGCGTTCAACAGGTCGCGGCGGTTTTCTGCTTTGGCATCACTCTGGCTGTCTGGCAGGAAATGCGCCATGTTTCGCGGATAGCGTTCCATATAGTTGAAGTGTGATCCGTATGTATGGAGCACGATGAAGAGTTTCTGATGTTTTCTGCTCAGTATCTGGTCGAGAATTGGCAACAGGTCTGCATCATAGACATTGCCTTTTTCGTCCATCTTGGCCAGTTTCCCCTGCCCGTACATTTTGTCGAATGTTTGACCATACGTCTTGTCGAATGCCTCGTTTCTGTCTCCGGTCTTGATGAAAGCCCATTCGTCAGCCTGTTCACCCAGGAAGTCGATGAAGGAGTGGTTGGGGAGTTGATTGCTTAGGAAAACGGTATGAAAACCGGCTTCCCTGAAGGCTGCCAGGATTCCCTTCTCGTGGAACAGACGCTCGAAGTCGCTGGCTGAGGCTGCCGAAAGGAGCATCGGCACGCTCTTGTGGGTTGTGTTCGACTGGGTTGTCACCTTGTCGAATGCCACGAGTCCTGCTGTCTTGCTGAGCAGTGGATTGGTATCACGTTGGTAACCATAGAGGCTGAAATTGTGTGCTCTGGCTGTTTCGCCCACTACCATCACATATACTTCACTGGAATCGGCTGGATGGGTAGAAGTGGCATTGAATCGGAAATTCTGGGAGGCTTCCTGATAATTTACTGAGGCGTTGTTGCGCTGCACGGCTAAGCCGAGATTGTAGAACACATTGGCAGGGTAGAGCTGATCCTGTAACTTGTAATCATCTGAAAACCAGTATGTAAAGCCCAGGAAGAGCAGACCTGTTATAGTTGTTGAGGCTCCCCATTTATGCATTCTTCTCTGCCAATTGCTCGATAGTGGAGCCCACCGTTTGCTTCTGATGGATATGATTCCTAAGATGAGCAGCGGTAGATATACGATGAATACTCCGGCCACGGCTGGTACCAGATTGTCGAGCAGTTCCATAGCCTCACCAGGATTGGTGGTCACGAGGTTGAGGAACATATCCACGGCTATCACTCCTTTACCGAAGAGGTAGAGGAGTACCAGTTGGAATGCTGCAAAGAAGATCAGGATGAAGCATATCCATATCATCTTGCCCGTTTTCTTGTAGAGTGACATCAGTAGCATATAGATGCCCAATGGCAGTATGATATTGGTGGCACTCGCCCAGAGTGACAGGCGCTCCGTGATACAGAGAGCGATGTTGGGCAACAGTAGTGCCAGCGTCGCATAGATATAGAGTAGCTTATTGAAATTGTCTTTATTGATAAAGTTCATTATTTTTTTTGATTAAAATGCCTCGTTGATACTAAACAGGAATCCAGATTGTCCTGCTTTTCCGAATCCGTAGTCAAGGCGTACATTTACATTCTTCTTGAATTCCCAGCGGTATCCCAATCCGTAGTTAGGCAGGATGTGTCGGGAACGGATGTTGCTGAACTTGCTGAATACGGTTCCGGCACCTACCCAGATGGTCAGACTGTTGCGCTTCCATATATGTTGGCGAAGTTCCACCTGCGCCTCTATCTTATGTTTGTCCCTATATCGTCCTTCGTAGTATCCGCGCATGGAGTTGCTGTTGCCCAAGAGAGCCATCATGCCCCAAGACGGGTTGCCGAAATTGAGCATTGTACGGAAATCCTCTGCCAGGATGGCGCCCTTCCATACTTTCTGGTAGGCATCCACTTGTAGTTCGGTGGTACTGAAAGCATAATCGTTGCCCATGAACCGTGGTCGGAAACATTGGGTCAGATTGATGTAGAGGCCCTGATGTGGGTAGGTAAGCACATCTCTTGAATCATAGACGGCAGAGAAACCGGCACCTAAATTCCAGGTATGCCTGTCCATGCCGTTGAGCAGTTCTGGTCGTTCTACGTTTTTACCTATCACATAGTCATAGCTCACCATGGGACCGATGTAGAAGTTGCTTCCCAGGTGGAAGAGAAAATTACCCTTGATGCGGGCTTGCCATCGCTTCATCTCACTTTTGTTACTGTCGTCATTTCCCATGTTGTATCCCATGCCCCAGTAGTCGCAGGGAAAGGAATAGAAATAGACGGTATAGTCGGCACGATACTTATCCTGTGGAAAAATGTGGGTACCCCTGATGCCTAACATGTAGAATCCTACAGTGCTTACATCACTGAAGAGAGACACGTTGGAAGGAGGCAGGATCGTATCATTGGGGTTGGTACGATAGAGTCCTGCAGCCACAAGTCCTAACCCTAGTTTGGTGTCGGTACTGTAGTGTGGACCGCCGATGATGCTGAAGTCGAATTTCTTATGCTTCTTGTTTTTGTTGGCATCATTGAAATAGTCGAGAAATCTCGTTATGAGAGATTTCTTTTTCTCAGAAGTATGGAGGGTATCAGACTCCTCGGTAGTCATCACATGGATGCTGTCTTCTGGAAGATAATCTGTTATCGCTTTGGCACAAGAAGGTTCTGACAAAGCAAGCCAGATGAGGCACATGAGTAGATGCTTCATGAAACTATTTTTCCTAAATAAGATATTGTTGCTTCTTATATATATAATAAGGTGTGGGACGCGATTAATAAACGAGTCCCACATTGTCTATCCAGAATGTGTTTCCTGGAGTTCCGATATATGCTCCGCCATGAGAGGAAGAGAACTGTAATACGAGATGAGTTGGAGTTTCATTGGCAGCTGCCCATCCTACTTCCTTTACAGGTACGCTCTTGCCCTTGCTGTTGCGTGCATAGTCGGTAGTACGAAGTCCCATAAGAGATGCATTATATCCTGCCATGTGGCGGATATCGCCATAATGTATCTCGTAAGTGGCATTTTCCACCCATCCACTGGTACTCTTGCCATATTTCACCACTACGGTACCTACGCGCTTGGCGGTAATATTGCCTCTGGCATCCTCATGACGTTTCTGCAGATAAAGGAGAGTTACGGCATAGTCATGCCCCGCTACGGTAGAGGCACTGCTGAACCCCGTCTGCTTGATGCGGTTAGGACTGGTGCTGAGGTGAGTCTTGTAGTCGTATCTCAAAGCCTTTGGACGGGCGGTGAAAGGAATACCCCAGTTGATAGCCTTCGGACCATCCTTGGTACCCGTGATAGGTTCACGTACATCGCCCAGAAAGAGAGAACCGGCTGCCAGTACCTTGATGTTGATAAGGCCGAGCACCTTCACCTTCTCGATATGGGTGACGAGTTTGGCACAATGGCCATGACCGGCGTGGGTATCACGATATACAGAGCAGTTGGTCTTGTAGATACCGGATACATGAGCCAGGACATTGGAGGTTCCCCAAGGAGAGCCGCCTTTGTTGGTATATGGGTTGTTGCCAGAGAGCGACATGTTGGGACCTACCTCATAGAGCGTCTTTTGGTTGCCACCAATAATTCCTGATTCCTTAATACTTCTTGTTACCCATTGATCCATGTTTCCATACTTAAATGGAACAAATTTACCCGCACCCTGTGCTCCCATTGTTATGGTTGAACAGAGTGTCATAGCTAAGATTAATCTTTTAAATTTCATACTGTAACTTTTATTACTTTTGTATTTCGGCTGCAAAGATAGAAAAATATTTTTGTATTTCGAGTTTTTCTATAGAAAAAAATGCAGAAAAGAATGAATCTGTAGCCAAAAAGGTAAATCTCCAGTGGATATATGTTTACTTGATGGAAAATGATGGATTTTTATGGGAACATCGGGTAGTCGTCAAAGTTTGGTTTGCGCTTCTCCAGGAATGCCTTACCACCTTCCTGAGCTTCATCCATCGTGTAATAAAGCATGGTGGCATCTCCAGCTAGTTCTTGAATACCAGCCTGTCCGTCAAGTTCTGCATTCAGACCTGCCTTGATCATGCGGAGGGCGAGAGGAGAGCGTTCCATCATGATTTCTGCCCATTCCACACAGGTATCTTCCAGTTGGTCGAAAGGCACTACCTTGTTCACCATGCCCATTTCTTCTGCTTCCTTGGCAGTATATTGCTTGCAGAGGAACCAGATTTCGCGTGCCTTCTTCTGACCTACCATGCGGGCAAGGTATGAAGCACCGAAACCGGCATCGAAACTGCCTACTTTTGGACCTGTCTGGCCGAAGATGGCATTCTCTGATGCAATAGTCAGGTCGCACATGACATGGAGCACATGACCGCCACCGATGGCATAACCGTTTACCATGGCGATGACTGGTTTTGGCAAGCGGCGTATCTGCATCTGCACGTCGAGTACGTTGAGACGTGGTACTCCATCGGAACCCACATAGCCACCACGGCCTTTCACGTGCATGTCGCCTCCCGAACAGAATGCCTTGTCGCCTGCTCCTGTCAGAATCACGACACGGATGCCCTGGCACTCACGGCAATAGCTGAAGGCTTGTGATATCTCCCAGGTGGTGAGTGGGGTGAAAGCATTGCGGTAACGCTCACGGTTGATGGTAATCTTTGCGATGTGATTGTATTCTTCGAAGATGATTTCCTTGAAATCAAATCCTTCTATTTTCTTCCAATTTCTCATATGTTATGAATGTTTGTTCTAATTCTCATGGATGGGATTGAATGTATCCCGTTTTATAAACTTTTGAAGTAA
Source organism: Segatella hominis (assembly GCF_019249725.2). NCBI lineage: Bacteria > Pseudomonadati > Bacteroidota > Bacteroidia > Bacteroidales > Prevotellaceae > Segatella > Segatella hominis. The sequence continues at coordinate 1,642,680 of NZ_CP137559.1, read as the reverse complement.
TCTTCCAGTGCCCGGTTGTCTGCATCGATGTCGGTGAATACTTCGAGAAGCATCGGTCTCTCTGAGTCAGAATGGATGAGTTGGTCAATACCATACTTCATCGTTTTCATATTGTCTGCTCCCAGATAGGTGATATCGTTTGCCTGACAGATGTTGACAGCTGAAGTCTGGTGTTCTGCCATCACGAGGTTTTCTCTGGCTGCACTTTCCTTCAGTCCTTTGAACTTGCCGAAGATGGCGCCACCGCCATTATTGAGTACGATGATGCGGAGACTGCCGTTGAGGTTCTGGTTCCAGAGGGCATTCTGGTCGTAGAAGAAACTCAGATCGCCCAGGATGCAGAATACCTTCTGTTGTTTTTTGGCATCTGGATGATGATATTCCGAGAGATAGATGGATAGTCCTGCTGCTGCGGAGAGTGTTCCCTCGATACCATTCACGCCTCTATTGCAGAATACGTATTGATGCGCATAGATACAACCCAGGCGTATTGCCATACTGTTGCCATAGAATACGCGGCATTCTCTGCTGTCCTTCTTGGAGTTGGCATGAAATTCCTGTTCAAAATACCTGACGGTAGCCATGCTGCTGTATTCCGGTTTATAATCGTAGGCGTGCCGTTTGGCATGTCGTAAGGCTGTCGTCCAGAGGTCCCGGTAATCATTCACCTCATCTGGATATTTCTGCTCGTAGGAGGTCATGGCATCTGCCAGCTGATGCACATTTGCCTGGAAAATCCGGTCGGTTCGCATGAAGGTGTCGATATAGTCGCCGTCCTTGCTCACTCGCCATACCTGTGCCTTTTGGGCTGCTTTTCTCAGAAACTGCTTGAGTCGCTTGCTGACGATGTTGCCGCCTGTATAGAGAATGAAGTCTGGCAGGTAGGCTTCTTCATCGAAATCCGGGTCTTCTGCTTTTTTGACTTCTATCTGATAGAGTACTTCTTCAAAGTTAGTCATCAGTTGGGATGTCGAAAATTTCCTGTCAGCAGGATCCTTACTGTCGAGTCCCAAAGCGGTTGGTTCACAGAGTATGACTGCCCAGTTCTGAATATTCTTGATGCCATAGAGTATGGAGGCAGGATAGTCTTGTCCGATGACTATCATCGGCTTTTTGGCTTCGAGAAAGTCAAGCAGATCGCCATAGTGGAAATCTCCGCTCCACATTCCCGAACGGATGTAATCCACTTTATGGGCTTGTGGCAGTTGACGGCATGTAAACTCATAGAGGGGTTCCGGTATCGGAATATTGATGTGTACCGGTCCTATCTTGCGGTGTTTGCAGTCGATAAGGGCTTCGTTGACCAAGCGCTCACAAAGCCATGCCTGTTCATCGTGCATGCTGTTGATAGCTTCGGCATTTGCAGGCAGGCATCCTTCTTCGCTATGAATGCGAGGAGTGATAATAGGCAGGTTCACGCTCTTGTTGACCATTGTTCCGAAAACATCCGGTTGTGGAAGGGTCTGCCCATCTTGTTGCCCGATCCATGCGCCCGGCCGGTCTGCTGAGATGAAGATAACTGGCAGTTTCTGATAGTATGCTTCTGCTACCGCTGGGTATAGGTTGAGTAATGCAGAACCAGAAGTGACGCATACTGCTACTGGGTCTGGACAGGGTGAAGGGTCACCCAAGGCCATTCCTAATGCTACGAATCCCGCACTTCTCTCATCCGTTACGGGATAACAGGTGATGCCGTCTATCTCATTGAGGTTATGCACCAGAGGTGCGTTGCGACTGCCCGGACATACCACAACTCTCCTAACTCCATGTCTTTTCAGTACACTGGTCAGTATATTTACATTCTCAATATTGCTAAACACGAATCTGCTTTTTTTAATGTATGATTACTTGATGATAACAGCTCTCATGGTTCCTAATTTTGCCTCTGTTTCTTCCCATTCCTTCTGCATTTCACTTTCTGCAAGCAGTCCTCCGCCTGCATACAGTTGGAAGTTGCCACCCTGGTGTATATTCATGCATCTGAGTGAAACATAGAGTTGGGTTTCTCCCGAAGGCATGAGGGGACCCACGAATCCGCTGTAGTATTTGCGGTTGATACTTTCATGATCCAGGATGTATTGGCGGGTTTCTTCCTTGGGAATACCGCAGATAGCTGGGGTAGGAAAGAGTGCATCCAGTACATCGCCTAAGCAGTCGGTATCTTCCAGTCGGAAGAGAAAATCAGTACGAAGATGGTAGAGGTTGGCAGCCATTGTGGTGAAGGGACCTTCCTTGCTGTATTCATCCGTAAATTCTGAAATGACTTCCTCGATGTAGTCGGTTACGTACTGCTGTTCTTCCTGTTCCTTCTTCGTCCAGTCTGTTTTTTCTCCGGCATGTGTACCAGCCAGGGCCATGGTCTTGAATTCGCATCCGTTTCCACTGAGCAGTATTTCCGGCGTTGCCATGAGCCATGTGCCCGATTGGGTTGTGGAGATGAGCGCGATAAAGAGGCGTGGGTATATCTGGCAGGCCTTCTTGAAGAGTTCTTCTGCCTTCAGTCCTTTGGCTTCAGGTGATTTCAGGTGTGAGCAGCGAGCCAATACGATTTTGTCGAATATTCCCTTGGTCAGTTGCTGATGGAAATCTTCGAAATCTTTCTGGTATGCTTCTTTCTCGCTGACAGATTCTGGAAAATGAATCTTCTTATTGTCTGTTGTTACTTCCTGGATAGGGAAGTGCTTGACCACATCGGGGCGCATCAGGAGAATAGGACATTCTTCCGAAGGCATGAAAGGGGCGATGACGAAACCATGTTTCCCATTCAGTTCATTGACGGAATTGAGTTTTTCGGGATCATCATCATGCTGCATCACCAACGTATAGTGATCTTTATAGGGGAGTCGATAAAATGCAAATGCTGACATGCTGTTTTAGTCCTCCTGATTGGTTGATGGGTTTTCTGTTGCTTGCATAGGGGTATCATCTTCCTGTAGCGGTTTATCCTCAGCATCCTGCAGGTTTACCTTCTTTCCGCTGTCTTTTTTAGGAGTGAAGACGTAGTTGGTTACCTGTACAGTACAGATGATGTCTCCAGCTGAGTTCTTGATATCTATTTTCCATGTATGCAGGGTTCTTCCCTTATGGATGAGCTTACCGAATGCAGTAACGGTATCGCCCTCAGAAACTGCCAGAACATGGGTACCGCTTACGTTGATGCCCACGGCTATTTGGCCCGGACAAAGTGCCAACGAACCTACACCTGCCAGATTTTCTGCCAGTGCAAGTGAGGCACCCCCACTGAGGAATCCGAAAGGTTGCTTGTTTCTTTCATCCACTTTCATGGTGGCTTGGAGCGTGTCAGGCTCTGGAGTTGATATAAAATGCATTCCGAGGGTCTGGGAAAGACCATCTGTTTTTTCTATTCTATCAATAAAATGTTCTATATTCATAGTCTTAATTCCTTTTTGGTTCTGTTTAAAGGCAAAGATACAACAAATAATTGAAATAGGGAGAGAAAAAGAAGAAAAAATCATTAATAAAACAAAATATGCCATCAAAAATGAGAAAAGATATTTACATCTTTGTAAAGGACAGGACATTTATCTGAAGCGCTTCTTTTCCGAGAGTCATGACCCACTTTTATTTTTCCCTGTCCAGGGAATCAATTTTCATGATATCATTTTATTCATCTTTTTTTGTCGGTTTTCTTCATAGTAATAAAAACTATGAAGAAAAAAGTGGACCTGAGAAGCATTTTAAGCAACCCAGGTCCACTTTTATAATTGAGTCTTGTTCTTTTTGATGAAATAAGGCTCTATTTGATTTCTACTTCATGCAAATCCACAAATTCGCCGTTCTTCTTCTTTCTTTCCACAAGCATATTGAAGAGCTTGCGCTTGCGGTTGTCTGCAATAAAGCGGCGGAAGAAGACATTCGGAATGGCTACACCCAGAGCGATGCAGATGATAGCAAGCGATGCCTTGATGGCATTGTTCATACCTACCGTAACCTCACCTACCACACCGTGCATATCAATGAAAGCAAAGAGTGCACGATACATCAATACACCCGGTACCATAGGGATTACACTTGGAATCGTGATACACTGGTGAGGAGTGTGGAACCAGTGACGGGCCTTGATGACAATGATACTGATGAGGGCTGAACCTGCCAATGAGCCGATGCTCAAACCCATATCCAGACCGATATTGCCATTGCTTGGACCGAGGTTCACAAAGTTACGGAAACATACGGCGATGATACCTCCTACGGCTACTGCTGGCAACAGTCTTCTCGGAATACTGAAAATGGTAGAGAAACCCATAGCTGATACGGCTGCTGCGATGGCAAATTCCCAATATTCGTGGTGAGGAGTCATGGTGAGATCCGTCACAAAGTTGTCGATGTGACATACTTGGATGGCAAATGCAATACCGAATGCCATAGACAGAACCATCAGCAACGTGTTGAGTGCTCTTACCATACCCACCTCGATATATCCATCGAGCATATCACTCACAAAGTTGATCAGTGGCACACCCGGTACGATAAAGAGGGCACACGCCATCAGTGGATGCCAAGGAGTAGCAGAATGCATGAAATCTGGCAGGCTGTTGGCAATGCTTGGATTGAGCGAAAGGAAAGAGGTGAGCCATGCGATGAGAGTAGCAACAAATGCTGAGATACCGATAGCCACATAGTTATTGCAACCTTTGGAAGGCAGGAACATACGAAGGCGGAAACCGAGGATGGCTGCCAATGAACAATAAAAGAATGCTGGCCAGTCACAACCGAACTGAATGCAGAATCCACCGCAGGCAAATCCACCGCCGATGGCTACCTGCCAAGGGGTGAAACTGCGTGGAGTTGCCTTTACCTCGTTGAGTGCTGCCTCATATTGGTCGAGCGAATAGTCTTCCTTGATGGCACGCCAGGTCAACTTACTGATCATTGAAATGGATGTCAGGTTGATGCCGTGCTTCTCGCAGCGCTGGAACTTAGAGAACGAGTGCTGCTCGTCACTATAGTTCACCATCAGGACGTTCCAGTTGATGTAGAGATGCAGGTATTTCTCGTCGAGTCCTAAGAAAGCAGCAGCTCGTTTCATTGTGCGCATGATGCGTGAGGTGTCGGCTGCGCTCTCCATGAGGATGCTTCCTGTACGGAGCAGAAGGTCGAGTTTTCTACGAAGTTCGGCCTCGGAAATCTCCATACACTTGCAGTTGTCTTTCTCGTTACCACACTTGCATGTCTTGTTTTCTTCTGAATTGGCTAAGATTGCCCCTAATTCATTCTCCTTTTCCATGAATGTCTTTTTTTATCCTTAATAATCTTTTTATAAAGTGGGTCCGTTTTTATCCGAACACGAAAATAATAATCTGTATAGTTACAATGCGCAGGAACATGGCAAATGGATATACATTCGCATAGCCTACGGTTGGTGAATCGGCTGAGGTCTGTTCTCTTACGTATGCCAAAGCCGATGGGTTCGTGTTGGCGCCAGCCAATACGCCAAGCAGGGTGAAGTAATTGATGTGGAACAGGTAACGGCCGATGATACCGCCCAACAGGATTGGAATCATGGTGATGCCGATGCCATAGAGAATCCAGATCATACCCTTCTCGGTAGCCACCGTCTCAATGAACTGCTCTCCTGTACCGAGTCCAACACATGCCAGGAAAATACAGATACCTATCTCTCGCAACATGAGGTTGGCGGATATCGTATTGTAAGTCACGAGGTTGTACTTCGGACCGAAATAACCTATCAGGATGGCTACTACCAATGGTCCACCGGTCAGTCCGAGACGCAGGTTCTCGTTGATGCCTGGGATGAAGAAAGGAATATTGGCAACGATACAACCGAGCATGATACCCAAGAAGATAGGAATCAGGTTCGGGTAGTTGAGTCGCTTCATCTGGTTACCCAATACTTTTTCTGTATGACTGATGGCGAGTTCTGTACCTACTACGGTAACACGGTCGCCCAATTGAAGTTTCAAATTTGGTGTGGCTATTAGATCGACGCCTGCACGGTTTACACGAGTGATGTTGGTACCTAAGTTAGAGCGAATCTGCATCTGTGAGATGGTCTTTCCGTTGATGCCTGGCTTGGTAATACGAATACGGCGGGTAATCAGCTCATTACCAAACTCCTCCCATGCCATATCTATTTTTTCACCGCAGAGTGCGATGAGAGGCTCCTGTACAGTAGGGTGAGCCACAACATAGATGATGTCGCCCTCGTTGAGTACAGTCTGTCCGTTGACCATTTCCTTGTTGCTGTCGTTGTCAGGACGGTGTATCTGCGAAATCATGAAGTCACGGTCCAAGATATGGCGTACCTCTTTCACGGTTTTACCAAAAATCATTTTGTTGGTAATCTTCACAGAGAATGTGTTGAGGGTCATAGCTTCCAGATGTCCGAATCCGCGCTTAGCCTGTGCTTCTTCTTCATTCTTGTCGATGCGGAGCGCAAATCGCAGGATGACGAAAGAGAGGATGACACCCAGTACACCCATCGGATAGGCGATGGCATAGCCGGCTGCGATGGACGGAGCATCGATATGGCGCAAATCGCTGAATGCCTGTTGTGCCGCACCGAGACCAGGTGTATTGGTTACTGCTCCAGAGAGAATACCTGCCATCGAAGTGATAGAGGTGTCAGAGATGGAGTAGATGCCGAGCGTGGTGATGATACTCAGGGCAATGACGATGATGCTGAGCAGGTTGAGACTCTTGCCACCGTTCTTGAAGGAAGAAAAGAAACTTGGTCCCACTTCCAGACCGATGGAATAAACGAAGAGTATCAGACCGAACTCTTTGAGGAAGTGGAGCAGGTGCTCATCCAGATTGAGCGAGAAATGCCCAAAGATAAGACCGATGAAGAGAATCCATGCCAAGCCAAGGGAAACACCTTTCACCTTAATCTTGCCGAGACTCAAGCCCAGTGTGATGACCAATGCAAGTATCATGACAGAATGGGCTACACCGCCTCCCCAAAGGTCAGGGAAGCCGTAAAATAGATTTCTTAAGATATCCATAACTACTTGTAAAATTGAAAATTCGAGTGCAAAGGTACTAATTTTTATTTATTTATAGTTAGGTATCGCACTTTTTTTGTAATTTTGCACGCAATTAATTCATAAATAAGAAGAAATGACTGAAAATATCATAGACAAGCGTATTGCGGTGCTGCTTTCGGGCGGAGTAGATAGCTCAGTGGTGGTATGGGAACTTACCCAACTGGGTTTGCATCCCGACTGTTTCTATATCAAGATCGGTCCGGAAGAAAAAGAAGAGTGGGACTGCTCTTCTGAGGAGGACCTGGAGATGGCTACTGCCGTGGCTCGCAGATATGGTTGTAAACTCGAGGTGGTGGATTGTCATCAGGAATACTGGAATGAGGTTACCCGATATACAATGGAGAAGGTGAAGGCTGGATATACGCCTAACCCGGATGTGATGTGCAACAGACTCATCAAGTTCGGTGCGTTTGATAGAAAGATGGGACACAATTATGACCTCATCGCTACAGGTCACTATGCCCAGACCGAAATAGATGAGAATGGGGATAAGTGGCTCGTTACCAGTCCTGACCCGGTGAAAGACCAAACCGACTTCCTGGCCCAGATAGAGAGTTGGCAACTCAAGAAGGCTATCTTCCCAATCGGTCATCATATCAAGAACGAAGTGCGTGAAATCGCAGAAAGAGAACATCTCATCAATGCCAAGCGCAAGGACAGTCAGGGCATCTGCTTCCTCGGACAAATCAACTATAATGACTACATCCGCCGCTACTTAGGTGACCTGCCGGGAGATGTCATCGAACTGGAAACAGGCAAGCGCATCGGTGAGCACAAGGGACTGTGGTATCATACCATTGGTCAGCGTAAGGGACTGGGCTTCGGCGGCGGTCCTTGGTTTGTCATCAAGAAAGACGTAGAGAAGAATATCCTCTATGTGAGTCATGGCTATGACCCTCAGACAGCCTATAAACAGGAGTTCCCGCTGCATGATTTCCATTTCCTGACTCGCGAAGTGCCGATGTCACGGGTCACATTCAAGATCCGTCATACCCCGGAATATCATCCTGCTACCATCGAAAAACTGGAGGATGGCAGATGGATGATCCACTCGGATGAGGCTATTCATGGAGTGGCTCCTGGACAGTTCTGTGTGGTTTATGATGAGAATCACCACCGCTGTTACGGTTCGGGAGAAATCACGGTTTAGGACGATAAAACAAAAAATGTACGTGAAAAATTTGGTTTTCTCCTAAAAATAAGGTAATTTTGCAAACTAAAGAGAGAAAATAATATATGGAGAATATAAATAATATAAGAAATTTCTGCATTATTGCACATATAGACCATGGTAAAAGTACCTTGGCAGACCGTTTGTTGGAGAAGACCCAGACGATTAAGATCACAGAGGGTCAGATGCTCGACGATATGGATTTGGAAAGAGAGCGCGGTATCACAATCAAGAGCCACGCCATCCAGATGGAGTATCAAGCAAAAGATGGACAAACATACATCCTCAATCTCATTGATACTCCGGGACACGTCGATTTCTCCTACGAGGTTTCTCGTTCCATCGCTGCTTGCGAGGGAGCGCTCTTGGTCGTAGATGCCACACAGGGTGTGCAGGCACAGACCATTTCCAACCTATATATGGCTATAGATCATGACCTGGAGATTATTCCGGTCATCAACAAGATAGATATGCCTTCGGCTATGCCGGAGGAGGTAGAAGACGAAATCGTTGATCTCATTGGTTGCGAGCGTGAAGACATCCTCCGTGCGTCGGGTAAGACCGGTGAGGGTGTAGAAGATGTTCTTGAGGCTGTTGTCAATCGTGTTCCTCATCCAGAGGGTGATGACAAGGCACCTCTTCAGGCTTTGATTTTCGACTCCGTGTTCAATTCCTTCCGTGGTATTATCGCTTACTTCAAGATCGAGAATGGCGTCATCCGCAAGGGTGATAAGGTGAAGTTCTTCAATACGGGCATGGAATATGATGCTGATGAGATTGGAGTACTCAAGATGGACATGATTCCTCGCAAGGAATTGGGTACCGGTGAGGTGGGTTACATCATCTCTGGTATCAAGAATGCGACCGAGGTAAAGGTGGGTGATACCATTACCCATATCGCACGTCCATGCGAAAAGGCTATTGCTGGTTTCCAGGAAGTGAAGCCGATGGTCTTTGCGGGTGTCTATCCGATAGACCCGAGCGATTATGAAAACCTTCGTGCTTCGCTGGAGAAATTACAGCTCAATGATGCTTCCCTTACCTTCTCGCCAGAGAGTTCGGTGGCCCTGGGCTTCGGTTTCCGTTGCGGATTCCTCGGTCTGCTCCACATGGAAATCGTGCAGGAGCGATTAGACCGCGAGTTTAATATGGATGTCATCACCACGGTGCCTAACGTTTCCTATATGGTATATGACAAGCAGGGCGGTGAGAAAGAGGTTCACAATCCTTCGGGATTGCCTGATCCTACGATGATAGACCATATTGAGGAACCCTATATCCGTGCCACCATCATCACGGCATGTGACTATATCGGTCCTATCATGAAATTATGTCTGGATAAGCGAGGCGAACTCATCAATCAGGAATATGTGAGTGGCAATCGTGTGGAACTGCATTTCATGCTGCCTCTCGGTGAGATTGTCATCGACTTCTATGATAAATTGAAGAGTATCTCGAAGGGTTACGCTTCCTTCGACTACCATATCGACTGCTTCCGCCACTCTGATCTGGTGAAGCTCGACATCCTGCTCAATGGTGAACCAGTGGATGCCCTGAGTACACTGACCCACCGTGACAATGCAGTGGCTTTCGGTCGCAGAATGTGCGAGAAACTGAAAGACCTGATTCCACGCCAGCAGTTTGATATTGCTATTCAGGCAGCTATCGGAGCGAAGATTGTGGCGCGTGAAACCATCAAGCAGGTACGTAAAGACGTTACAGCCAAATGTTATGGTGGTGACGTGAGCCGTAAGCGCAAATTGTTGGAGAAGCAGAAGAAGGGTAAAAAGCGTATGAAACAGATTGGTAATGTAGAGGTGCCTCAGAAGGCTTTCCTCGCAGTACTCAAGTTAGACTAACCATACAATATTATAAATTTCCCTCATCTGTAGAGCATATGGGGGACCAAAATAAGGAGGATTGTAGAAATGCAAGAATTTAAGAACATGCCCCTGACGCGAGATATCGCAAGAGAGCTTGCCCGTAAGTACAGTACCATGACTTACGATGAATTAGATGTGCTGGAGAGTCTGCTCGTTCCTATCAAATATGGTAAGGGCGAAAAGATTCTTCAAGAGGGTGAGGTGTGTCGAAACATTTCATATATAGAGAAAGGATTAGTACGCCAGTTCTATTTTAAGAATGGTAAGGAAGTGACCGAGCACCTGGGTGTAGATCACTCTATATTCATGTGTATCGAGAGCTTGTTTAAGGAGGAACCTTCCCGTTTGCAGGTGGAGGCACTGGAACCTACATTGGTCTATGCTTTGCCGAAGGCGAAACTGGAGGCTGCTGCTATGCGCAATGTCAATATCCAGATGCTTTATCGTAAGATTCTGGAAGAGAGCTTGATTCAGTCGCAGATTCATGCCGATTTGGTCCGCTTCGAGTCTGCGCCTAATCGCTATAAGCGACTTTGTGATCTGAGTCCGCAGGTGGTGCTCCGTGCTCCGCTTACCTACATCGCCAATTATCTTCAGATGACACCGGAAACGTTGTCACGTATCCGTTCTGGTGTCCTTTTATAAGATATGTTATATGAATATCAAGAAATGAAAAAGAGGGTGTGTCATAAGTACATGACACATCCTCTTTTTTAATGTTTATTTCTTGATGTCTTATTCTGCAGTATAGAGGAAGCGCTTGATACTCTTCTTAGGAGTCTTCTCAAACTCTTCGTCGTGGATGCGAATCTCGCTGATCTTGCTGTAGGCAGGAATCATGGCGTTGAGCTCCTGACGGTTCTGCTCCATAATCTCCTCCAACTCTTTTCTACCCAAGTTCAAAGACTGCGCTTCGTCGAAATCTGGATGAACCAGACCGATGAGCTTGTTGCCCTTCTGAACCACTACGCTTTCGCTGACGAGCGCCAAAGAGTTGAGCTTATCTTCGATTTCCTCTGGATAGATATTCTGCCCCGATGCACCCAAGAGCATGTTCTTGCTGCGGCCTTTGATGAACACATTGCCATCACCGTCCATCGTGCCGAGGTCGCCTGTATGATACCAGCCTTCCTTGTCGAGGGTAGTAGCTGTAGCTTCCTCGTTCTTGTAATAGCCGAGCATCACGTTAGGACCCTTTGCCAAAATCTCGCCTGGTACATTCTCTGGGTCTGGACTGTCTATCTTCACCATCATGTTTTTGGCAGCCTTACCACATGAACCTGGTACGAAGTGCTTGTAGTCCTCATAGCAGATGATAGGAGCACACTCTGTGGCACCATAACCTACGGTATATCTGAAGCCGATGCTATGCAGGAAACTCTCCACTTCCTGGTTGAAAGCAGCACCACCGATGATAATCTCATAGAAGTTTCCTCCAAATGCCTGAGTCACCTGATCGCATATCTTCTCGCGTACCTTCTTGTTGATGACAGGCATGTGGAGAAGCATGCGCATGCGGTTGTTCTGTATCTTAGGGAAAACTTTCTTGCGGATAATCTTCTCGATAATCAGAGGCACAGCGATGATAACGGCTGGCTTGATGCGGCTGAATGCCTCGGCGATAATAGCCGGACTTGGGATGCGGGTGAGGAAGAATACGTGGCAACCGGTGATAAACTCAAACAGGAACTCAAATGCCATACCATACATGTGAGCCATCGGAAGGATGCTGATGATAGAGTCGCCAGACTTGACCTCCTTCGGCAATACGTGCTGGGCGAAGTCGATGTTGCTCCAGAGCGCACGGTAAGGTACCATCACACCCTTGGAGAAACCGGTGGTTCCGCTGGTATAATTGATGAGCGCCATCTCCTCTGGATTCTCATCTATATAATAATGTACGTGTTCCTTACGGAAATACTTAGGGAATTTGATACCGAACATCTCGTTGAGGTGCTCACGGGCATAGGTCAACTTGTCTGTGCGGGATACCACCAGTGAATAGTCTGGAATGTAGATGATACCTTCCAAACCAGGCATCTTAGTAGCATCAACCTGGGTAGCCACAACATCACCCACAAAGAGCAGTTTGGCATCGCTGTGGTTTACGATGTTGTGAATCTGGTCTGGCATAAACTCATGCAGGATAGGTACTGCAGTAGCACCATAGGTGAGGGTAGCAAGGAATGCTACAGCCCAGTTGGCACTATTGCGACCGCAGAGGGCAATCTTGTCACCTTTTACCACGCCTGAGTTTTCAAACATGATGTGCAATTTCTCGATTTTGCGAGCCACATCGTGATACTGCAAGGTTGCTCCCTTGTAGTCTGTTAGTGCATCCATATCCCAATGGTCTATGATGCTTTTCTGGATAAGTGCATTAAAGCTAGGTATTTCCATACTCTTCTTGCTTTTACTATATCTGTTTCAGCATGCTTCGTTTGATTCCTTTCGCAAAAGGATTAGATAGCATCCTGGTATAGATATCGTTTAATTGATTTCTTTGCTGTTTTCTCGAATTCCTGGTCGTGCAACTGAATGCGCGACAACTTGGCAAATGTTGGTATTTTTTCGTTCAGTTCCTTGCGGTTCTGTTCCATAATGTTCTCTAAATCTTCCTGGGTGAATCCCAACGTGTTGGCTTCGTCCATATCTGGATGTACAAGACCTACAAGTTTGTCCCCCTTCTGGAGCACGATGCTTTCGTTTACCATTGCCATCGAGTTGAGTTTGTCCTCTATCTCTTCTGGATAAATGTTCTGTCCGTTAGGACCTAAAAGCATGTTCTTGCTGCGGCCCTTGACGTAGAAATGTCCGTCCTCGCTCATCGTGGCAAGGTCGCCGGTATGAAACCATCCATCCTTGTCAATTACAGCATCTGTAGCCTCCTGGTTTTTGTAGTAACCTTGCATCACGCAGATTCCCTTGCATACCAGTTCGCCCGGTACATTTACAGGATCTTTGCTGAGCACCTTTACATCCAGGTGGTTCACGCTTACACCGCAACTGCCTGGCAGATAGTCTTCTGTATTGGCAAAAGTGATGAATGGAGCTGTTTCGGTGGTTCCGTAGCCCATGGCGATAGGGAAGCCGATGCTGGTGAGGAAACTCTCAATCTCCTTGTTGAGCGGTGCTCCGCCCACGACCACCTGACAAGCTTTGCCGCCAAATTCTGATAGTACAAAATCGCGGATTTTCTCCTTGATGCGCTTGTTGATTACTGGCATATTCATCAGTAATCTCACACGGTTGGTCTGTATCAATGGGAATACGTGCTTTCTGATAATCTTGTCAATCACCAATGGTACGGCGAAGATGATCTCCGGCTTCACTTCCTTGAAAGCCTCTGCGATGAGGGTAGGACTTGGCACACGGGTAAGAAAATAAATATGATGACCTTCTACCATGCTGAAGATGACGTCTGCCATCAGTCCATACATGTGTGCCATTGGCAGTGATACCAGGAAGTTGCAGTTTTTGCTGAGTCTTGGTGCAATGGTCTTCAACATATAGTCCAGGTTGCCCCAGAGTGCACGATAAGGAATCATCACACCCTTCGAAAAGCCTGTAGTACCGCTGGTATAGTTGATCATCGCCAATTCCTCTGGCTCATCTACGTGGTATTTTACGTGCTCAGGACGGAAATACTTCGGATATTTATGACCAAAGATGGCGTTGAGATTCTCGCGGGCATAGGTCAGCTTCTCTGAACGTGAAAGGACAAGCGAGAAATCGGGTAGGTAGATGACACCTTCAAGAGAAGGCATCTCATCTGTATTAATCTCCGTTGCTACAACATCACCTACGAAAAGCAACTTACTCTCGCTGTGATTGACGATGTTGTGAATCTGTTCTGGTTTAAATTCGTTTTGAATGGGTACGACTACTGCGCCGTAGGTAACAATCGCCAGGAAAGCTGCTGCCCACTGACTGCTGTTTCTACCGCAGACGGCTATTTTGTCGCCTTTCTTCACACCGCTGTTCTCAAACAGGATGTGGAGCTTCTCTATCTTTCTTGCAACATCATGATATTGTAATGTAGTGCCCTTGTAATCAGTCAGTGCGTCCAATTGCCAATTCTTGATGATGCTCTTCTCTATGTACGAGTTAAAACTAGGTATTGCATTCATTGCACAATTATCAAAATTTTGTGCAAAGATACCATAATTTCTGCACAGTACAAAAAAAAATGTGCACAAATTTCCAAAACGGATTAAAAAAATGTAGTTTTATTCCATAATTGCCCTCATTTTAATAAATAATACAAGCAAATGAGAGTAATTATGGAATATCTGATATTTTTTCTTACTCATATCTCATGCTCTTGGCAGGATGGATATGGGAAATCAAATAGCTTGGGGCTACCAGCATGAAGACACAAATCAGGAGAGTTGCGATGTTGAGTGCTACAATGAACAGCCAGTTGAATTCCACTGGTACCGTACTGACATAGTAGGTCTGGGCATCCAACTTGATGAGTCCGGTATGTTTCTGGATGGCCAAGATAGACAATGCTATAAGGTTTCCGAAAACAAGACCCTTGCTGATGATAAACACGGCAAACCAGAGGAAGGTATGGCGGATCGTTTTGTTGCGGGCACCCAATGCCTTCATCACGCCTATCATGGAAGTGCGCTCTAAGATGATAATCAGCAATCCGCTGATCATCGTGACACCTGCTACGGCTAACATCAGGCCTAAGATAACCCATACATTCAGGTCCATCAGGTCGAGCCACTGGAATATCTGTGGGTTCAGATCCTTGATGCTTCCGCTACTGTAGGTTTCTCCATAGCGATCCACGGTTCGGTTGACGTTCTTCACATAGTAGTCTTCTGTTGTCTGCAACTGGTTGAAGTCTTTGACGGTAATCTCGGCACCGCTCGCCTGGTCTTCTTCCCATCCGTTGAGTTTTACGGCAGTATAGAGGTCGGTATAGACCATGATTTCGTCAAACTTCTTCAGATTGGTCTGGTAAATGCCTGAGATGGTGAACCGTCTGGTTCTCACACCGTTATTGTCGATGAAATAGGCGAAGATGCGCTGTCCGGTCTTCAGTCCCAACTTATCTGCCATTAACTGGGAGACGAGAATCTGGTTGTGACTTGCTTTGTCATCAAACTTAGGAATGCTTCCTTCCACCATGTTCTGGTGGATGAATGTAGAGTCGAATTCCGGTCCTACGCCTTTGAATCCAACGCCTAAGAAGTCATTGTCAGTTTTCAGAATACCCTCTTTCATGGCAAATCGCTGTATGTGTTTCACGCCCGGTGCCTTCTTGAGGACTGTCATCATCGAGTCGTCCATCACCACTGGGTATTGGTTCATCTGCTGGAGGGTCATGAAGTCAGCCACTTGGATATGACTGCCGAAACCGATCACCTTGTCGCGGATGGTATGCTTGAAGCCTAACACCACGCATACAGAGACAATCATCACTGCCAACCCGATGGCAACACCGGCTGTGGCAATATGAATAGCAGGGCGAGAAACTTTACGTTTGTCGCCCTGTTCACTATATAATCTCTTTGCTATAAATAGAGGAAAATTCATATTTTTCTTTTGTAATTATCAAAGTCCTTCATCTTCTACTCTTCCTGGATAAGCTTCCAGTGCTTTTGCCAAGACGAGGAGAGCACGCTCCAAGTCGTGCTTCTTCAGTACATAAGCCATACGTACCTGGTTGCGACCTGCTCCCGGAGTAGTATAGAAACCAGAGGCTGGGGCCATCATCACGGTCTCGCCCTCGTATTCAAACTCTTCAAGACACCAGCGACAGAACTTGTCAGAATCGTCGATAGGCAACTTGGCTACGGTATAGAAGGCTCCCATTGGGATAGGAGAATAGACGCCAGGGATGCGGTTGAGTCCATCAATCAGACACTTACGGCGCTCTACGTACTCATCATAGACATCACGATAGTACTCCTCTGGTGCATCAAGAGATGCTTCTGCTACAATCTGACCAATGAGTGGAGGAGAGAGACGTGCCTGACAGAATTTCATCACGGCCTTGCGAATCTCTGCATTCTTGGTAATTAGGGCTCCAACACGGATACCACACTCGCTGTAACGCTTGGATACAGAGTCGATGAGCACGGTGTTCTGTTCGATACCCTCCAGGTGCATGGCACTGATGTAAGGACTACCTGTATATATATATTCACGGTAAACCTCATCAGAGAAGAGATAGAGGTCATACTTCTTCACGAGGTCGCGAATCTGGTTCATCTCACGTCGGGTATAGAGGTAACCGGTTGGGTTGTTTGGGTTACAGATCAGGATGGCACGGGTGCGCTCATTGATGAGTTCCTCAAACTTCTCCACCTTAGGCAAGGAGAAACCTTCCTCGATGGTGGTGGCGATGGTGCGAATCTTGGCACCCGCAGAGATGGCAAATGCCATATAGTTGGCGTAAGCTGGTTCTGGCACGATAATCTCGTCGCCAGGGTTCAGGCAGCTCATGAATGAGAAGAGCACAGCCTCAGAACCTCCCGATGTAATGATGATATCATCGGCAGTTACGTTGATATTGAATTTCTTGTAGTAATCCACTAACTTCTCTCTATAGCTCAGGTAACCCTGGCTTGGAGAATATTCCAGGATGGTACGGTCTATGTGCTTCAATGCATCCAGACCGCATTGAGGTGTAGGAAGGTCAGGCTGACCGATGTTGAGGTGATACACCTTAACCCCACGTTTTTTTGCTGCGGCAGCCAAAGGAGCCAACTTTCTGATTGGTGACTCTGGCATTTCGATACCGCGTACTGAAATTTCAGGCATCTTATTTCTTTCTTTTATGAACTGTTGATATGTGAAATTCGCCTTATCTTCCATCGGATGATGTTGGCATTTCTACATTTGGATGCAAAGGTAATCAATTTCGGCGAAAATGGAGAAAGATAGCTAAAGATTTTTAGTTTTTTCATAAAAAACGCTTATGAATCTTGTTTATTTGTTTTCTTTTTTATAACTTTGCATTGTTTTTTCCGTATTAACGGGATTTGTAATGTTATATAAATAGTAAGGTATATTATGAGATCAAGAACAGGTACTTGGTTTACTACCAAGGTAAAATATCAGAAGACTCAGGAAGATGGTACCGAGAAAATGGTATCTGAAACCTATGTAGTGGATGCGTTGAGTTTTACAGAGGCTGAGAGCAGTATCATCGATGAGATGTCTGTCTATGTAAGCGGTGAATTCCACGTTTCCGGTATCACCAAGTCTGCCTTCGGAGAGATTTTCTTCAGTGATGTGGATGATGATGACAAATGGTATAGAGCCAAACTCCAGTTTATCACCATTGATGATAAGAGTGATAAGGAAAAGCGTACCAACGTGGTTTACCTCGTACAGGCTAAGTCGCTTGCTCGTGCCTTGAGATACATCGATGAGGTGATGGGCAAGACGATGATTGATTACGATACAATCGGTATCAACGAGACGCCTATTATGGATGTCTTTGAACATCAGGTTGCTTCTGAGAAAAAAGAGGAGAAGAATGATGTTCCTGAATACGAACAGGAGAATAAGTAAATGGAATATGACGTAAAGGGAAATCTCCGAGAGGTCCTCGGCAACTTGCCTGAAGGCGTTCGCCTCGTTGCCATCAGCAAGTTTCATCCCAACGAATATATCGAGGCTGCTTATGAAGAGGGTCAGCGTGTCTTTGGCGAAAGCCATGAACAGGAACTGGCTCGTAAGGTGGAGTCGCTGCCTAAGGATATTGAGTGGCATTTCATCGGTCATCTTCAAACCAATAAGGTGAAGTACATCGCTCCTTACATCGCTATGATCGAGGCTGTGGATAGCCTGAAACTGCTGAAGGAAATCAACAAGCAGGCTGCCAAGCACGATAGGGTGGTTAAGGTTTTGCTTGAACTGCATATTGCAGCGGAGGAAACCAAGTATGGCTTAACCCTCGATGCCTGCCGCCAACTCTTGGAGGAAGGTGAGTGGAAAGAGATGAAGAACGTGCAGATTTGCGGTCTGATGATGATGGCATCTCATGTCGATGACCAGCATCAGATTGCCAGCGAGTTTGATACGGCTGCCCGTTTCTTTGATGAGGTCAAGGCTAAGTACTTCGCTGATTGTCCTGCATTCTGTGAGCGAAGCTGGGGAATGAGCCACGACTACCAGTTGGCTGTCCAGCATGGCTCTACGATGGTTCGCGTCGGAACTACAATCTTTGGTCCGAGAGTATATTAGGCTTATTCTAATCTGCAATAAAAGACGGAAAGATTCGTAATCATAGATGTGATAAATGACGCATCCGTATAATGATAGATGCAATAAAAAATGATGAAAGATTCATCAGAATTGAATATAATAAAAATAAAGTCCTGCGGATGATATAAACCGCAGGACTTTTTTATTGTATTAGTTGAATATGTATCTTACAGAGAACTGGATAGAATAGGTAGAACTGAAACTTGTCAAATTGGTATAAGTCTTGTCCAAGATGTTCTTTCCATTCTTCTGGAAGTTGAATGCTTTTGTCTTTGAGTCGTACTTCAACAACTGCATGTTGTTTACGCTCTTGTAGAGACCCCAACTGCTGTGGAGCAGGTTAGCCAGGTTCTTGATATCAACACCAAATTGCAGGGTGTTCTTCTGACCGGCTACCTTGAGGTAGAAGTTCTGGTTGAACTTGAAATCCAACTGATGGTGCCATGGCATGATAGCGCCACCACGCTCTGTATATTTGCCCTTACGATCCTTCAGGTAAGAATCCTGGTTGATGTAAGCCCAGAAATCATCACGCTGGTCATCTGCACTGTAGGTCACGTTACCTTTTTTATCCTTTACATCTGCAAAGTTCCAGTCGTCGAGGTCGCGACGTGAAGCAGGAACGTACAACAGACCGTTTGAACCATAGTCGTTTACTACATTTGAAGATAAGATGTAAGAGTAGCGTGCACAGCTATAACCACCGGCATAACCCAAGTTCATACCCTCGTAGATCAGACCCACCTCTGTACCGAAATGCTTAGCGTAGTCTTTCTTGTAAGAAGCAGAAACGATCACACGGTGAGGAGCTACGTATGTACCCAAACCGGTTTCCATGTCATTATTACCGTTGATAGAGTAACGGTTGTTGTAGTATGCAGAAGAAACCTGATCGCCTACGCCGTCACCGTAAGAGCGAGCTTTTGAGTGAGTATAGGATGCAGAGATGTTGAGACCGAAGTCAAATCTCTTGGCAAGCGATGTGGTGATAGAGTAATAATATGCCTTATGACCTGCATTGGTAATCATGTAAGGGTTGTTACCATTTCCGCTGGCTGTGTAGTAGCGGCGGGTATCACCAGGAGCCAAAGTGATGGTTGATTCTCCATCCCAAGAGTAGTTCAGGTTGGTCACAGTTGCTGGGTTGAATTCACGGCTGTAGATACCCTCTACAGAGAAGTCAATACCGCCAGGCAACTTCGCGTCGATAGCCAAAGAACTCTTCCATGTTGCGTTCATCTTCAAATCCTTGTCGATGATGGTAGGAGTAGAAGGAGCTGCTGCGTTCTCACGACTTGCAGGAACCGTGAGGTCCTTCAACTGGTCAGCACGGTTTACATGGAAATTAGGCTGACCGTATGCTGCTTCGTTGGCCTTATTATAATAATAGGTGTATTGACCACAACCGGCATTACCCACTGCAGATACGAGCCATACAAATGGTAAACGACCTACGAAGTAACCTGTACCACCACGGAGCACGAGCTTCTGGTCGCCAAGAACATCCCAATTGAAACCTACACGAGGTGAAACGGTAATCTTTGCGTCTGGCAACTGGTCTGTATTATAGCTATAATACTTGCCGTCGTTGGCTCTGTACTTCAATGCACCGAAAGCCGCATTGTAGTTGTTCTTCAACTCAGGATAGATAGGCAACTCGAATCGCAAACCTGCGGTGAGGCGGAAACGGTCAGAGAAATTGATCTGGTCCTGAACGTAAGCAGAGAACTGGTTGTATTTCATCTTAGCCAAGAACTGGTCGCTGCCATCCATAGGGAAGGTAACGCCGTATGCTGCTGGTTTTCCACCTGCCATGAAATCTTCTGGAGAAGAATATACGTAGTAACCTGCTGAAGCGGCACCGAATCCATTGGTAGCCTCGTTGGTCTCATACTGCACACCAGCGATGAAATTCTGGATACCTACTGCCCATGTTGCTTCATCAGTAGCCACGAATGTCTTCACCTGACGGAGGTTACCCTCTGTGAATGGGTCTGGACCTAAGCCCATGTAAAATGCGCCGTCCTTCAGAATATCCACTGTTGGGAACATTCCTCCAAGATAGGTACGAGGCTCATCCTGGTAAGAGTATGTCAAGCGAAGGGTGTTGTTCCATCCACCCCACTTAGAATTCCATTCACCAGCTACAGAGGTAAAGTTCTTTTCCTGATAGTAACGGGCACTCTCGAAATAAAGACCTGAGTTAGCTGTACGACCAGACTGTGACTTTCCGCCTGAGATGGTGATGCCATCAGATGTTCCACCAGGATAAATCTCTGAATCCTTGAATGGAGTGGTAGAACTGGAAGGACTGTTGGAATCCTTGTCATGGCTTTTGGAGAAGCGGAGATTCACCTTGTTAAACTTGTTGATGTTCCAGTCTAAACGAGCCAGGAACTTGTAAGAAGGTGTGTCGAGAGAATAACCCTGGTAGCGACCTGGGTTGTAACCATACTTGCTCTGGAGGAACTGGAGCATATTGTCCATGTCGCTCTGCAAAGGACGGTGTACGGTACCGGAGTTTGGCTTCCATGCGTCGGTTGCACTCATTCGGGCTGTACCTGAAGGACCGGCTGAGATGTTTGCCTGATATTCGCCATTCGCAAAGAAGAAGAGTTTGTCCTTAATGATAGGACCTCCCAAACTGACTCCCCATGTGGTAGAGTGAGACTGGAGACGGTTCAACTCGTAGTCGGAAACCTTGTCGCCACGGAGATGAGAGTTGGTGGTGTACATATAGGCTGTACCCTTAAACTGATTGGTACCACTCTTGGTAACTGCACTGATGGCACCTCCTGTAAATCCGCTCAGACGTACGTCATAAGGAGAGGAAGATACGGATACCTGATCCAATGCATCCAGAGAGATAGGTGAACCATTACCAGGAAGGTTGCCGCCGATACCGAAAGCATTGTTGAATGCAGCACCATCGACAGTCACGTAACTCTGGCGGTAATTACCACCACCCACAGCGAAACCGCTGCCAATCTGGGCACCCTGTGGAGTCAACTTCAAGATGTCGTTCATGCTACGGCTCACGGTAGGAATGCTCTCTATCTGTCCGGCGTTGATACTGGTAGTAGCACCAGCGCGGTCTGTACGCATGTTGTTGTTGCGGGAAGCAGATACAACAACTTCTTCGAGCAACTCGGCATTCTCTTGGAGCGTTTCGTCCAATACGGTGTTTTGTCCCAAAGGCAAGTTTACACCCTTCAAAACCTTAGAAGAGTAACCGATGTAGGAAACTTCCACTTTGTAAGGACCACCAGGTTGCAAACCCTGGATAGAGTAACGGCCATTGGCATTGGTGGTTGCTCCATAAACAGTACCGGAAGGCTCGTGGGTTACTTTGATGGTAGCACCAATGACGTCCTCATTGTTGGCAGTAATCTTACCACTCAGACTTGATGTGGTAATCTGAGCCATTGCCTGTGATACGAAGAAAATCAGCAAGGCAAAGAGTAAATGCAATTTTTTTTGCATACCTTATAAATAATTAGTTAATAATGTTTTGGGGCTAAAATTTCTGTCGATTTTAACCTCCATTTTCAAATATGCTGCAAATTTATATAATTTTTTCCGTATTCTTGTTAAGAAAATGTGAAAAAATTGCCTCAAATCCTAAAATATACACTTTTGTTACCATTTTGCGACATTTTTATGGTTCTTGTCTCTTTCCGCCTTTTTTCTTTTACAATCCATTTTTTTTCTGCATATTTAGCATAATTATGCAACAAATTCATATAAAGAATCAAAAAATGATGGCAAAATGATAAATAATTCAAGAAAAATGCTACGATATGAAAAATATTTCGTATTTTTGCAAATAGTTTAGTTCAAATAGTGAATAAATTGCATAGTTTAATTTAAATAGTGAATAAGATGATACTGGACATTGACATGCTGAGAAGCTTCTATGCTTCGTATTCTGAAAGTGTAGCTCAGGCTAAAGCTACGGTAAAACGACCTCTTACTTATGCCGAGAAGGTGCTTTTTGCTCACCTTTTCGACCCTTCACAATTGCGCCCTTATAAAAGAGGTGTGGAATATGTTGATTTCCGACCTAATCGTGTGGCGATGCAGGATGCGACGGCTCAGATGGCTCTTCTTCAGTTCATGAATGCGGGTAAGGACAAAGTGGCCGTACCTGCCTCTGTTCATTGTGATCACTTGATTCGTGCGGATGTGGGGGTAGAAAAAGACCTTCCTGAGGCGTGCAAGACCAATAAGGAGGTTTATGACTTCTTGAAGTCTGTTTCTCAGAAATACCATATCGGCTTTTGGGGGCCGGGTGCTGGTATCATCCATCAGGTGGTACTTGAAAACTATGCCTTCCCTGGTGGTATGATGGTGGGTACTGACTCTCATACACCTAATGCCGGTGGACTCGGAATGGTGGCTGTTGGCGTTGGTGGTGCGGATGCCGTGGATGTTCTTACCGGTCAGCCTTGGGAACTCAAGATGCCTCGTCTCATCGGTGTTCATCTTACTGGTAAACTTTCTGGTTGGGCTACTCCTAAGGATGTAATCCTCGAAATTCTCGGTATTCTTACCGTGAAGGGTGGTACCAATGCCATTCTCGAATACTTCGGTGATGGTCTTGACAGTATTTCTACTACTGGTAAGGCAACAATCTGTAATATGGGTGCAGAACTGGGTGCTACCTGTTCTATCTTCCCATTCGATGGAAATGCGGATGAGTATCTCCGTAAGACTGGCAGAGCGGAGATTGCTTCTCTTGCCCAGCAGAATGCGGCTGAACTCCGTGCTGATGATGAGGTCCTTGCCAATCCGTCTGCTTTCTATGATCAGATTGTGGAAATCGACCTCTCTAAGGTAGAACCTCATCTCAATGGTCCGTTTACGCCGGATGCGGCTACTCCTATCTCTCACATGAAGGCGAAAGGTCCTGCCAATGATTATCCGATGGTGGTAGAAGTGGGATTGGTGGGCAGTTGTACCAACTCTTCTTACCAGGATCTCGCCCGTGCTGCCAGTGTGGCTCGTCAGGCTTATGAGAAGGGTATTCAGGTGAAAGGTCAGTTGATTATCAACCCGGGTTCAGAACAGATCCGCTATACTGCTGAACGTGACGGCATCCTCGATGATTTCAAGAAGATCGGTGCGCTGATCATGACCAATGCCTGTGGTCCATGTATCGGACAGTGGAAGCGACATACGGATGACAATACGCGCAAGAATGCCATCGTTACTTCTTTCAATAGAAACTTCCGCCGTCGTGCTGATGGCAACCCGAATACTTACGCCTTTATCGGTAGTCCTGAATTGACGGTAGCACTCACCATCGCCGGTCGTCTTGACTTTAATCCTGCTACGGATACCTTATTAGATAAGGATGGCAACAGCGTGAAGTTGGATGTGCCTACTGGTTTTACTTTCCCTCCTAAGGGATTTGCAGTAGAAGATAAGGGCTTTATCGCACCGAGCGAGGAAAATGCCAACGTTGAGGTGGTGATTGCTCCGGATAGCAACCGACTCCAGAAACTCGCTCCGTTTGCTGCCTGGGATGGTAAGGATCTGATCGATATGCCGCTGCTGATCAAGACGGAGGGTAAGTGTACAACAGACCATATCTCTATGGCTGGTCCTTGGTTGAAGTTCCGTGGACATCTGCAGAACATCTCCGACAACCTCCTGATGGGTGCCGTGAATGCTTTCAATGGTGAGAGCAACAAGGTGAAAAATCAGTTGGATGGCAAATACGTGGAGGTTTCTACTGCTGCCAAGGCTTATAAAGCGCAGAATATCAGCAGCATCGTAGTGGCAGAAGATAACTATGGTGAGGGTTCTTCTCGTGAACATGCTGCGATGGAACCTCGATTCCTCAATGTGAAGGTGATTCTTGCCAAGAGCTTCGCCCGTATCCACGAGACCAATCTGAAGAAGCAGGGTATGCTTGCGCTTACTTTCTGCAACAAGGATGATTATAATAAGGTACAGGAGGACGATCGTATCTCTTTGACTGGTCTCAAGGAGTTTGCACCGGGCAGTCATCTTACCATCACCCTCAAGCACAAGGATGGCTCTGAGGATAGCTTCGAGGTAGAACATACCTATAATGATACGCAAATCGCCTGGTTCAAGGCTGGTAGTGCATTGAATTTTGCTGCGCAGAAATAACATTCTAATTTGGATAATTATGAACAAGGAATATTTGATATATAAATTAAGCGATGAGGTTAAAAACTCATGCAAGATTGACAAGGAGGCATTCACCAAATTCAATGTGAAGCGTGGTCTTCGCAATGAGGATGGTTCGGGTGTGCTCGTCGGTTTGACCAATATCGGTAATGTGGTGGGTTATGAGCGTGATGAGCAAGGTAAATTGAAACCTACCGAGGGTAAACTCTACTATCGTGGCTATGAATTGGATGACCTTGTAACTCCGCTTCTCAAGGAGAAACGATTCGGTTTTGAGGAGGTGGCTTTCCTTTTGCTCTCCGGTCAGTTGCCTGACAAGGAGGAACTGGAGGCTTTCAAGGAACTCATCAATGATAATATGCCGCTTGATCACCGTACCATTACGCATATTATTGAACTGGAGGGTAGCAATATCATGAACATCCTGGCTCGTTGTGTGCTCGAAATGTACACTTTCGATCCAAATCCTGATGATATCAGTCGTGACAACCTGATGCGCCAAAGTGTAGAGTTGATTGCTAAGTTCCCTACTATCATCGCATACGCATACAATATCTATCGTCACTCTGTACAGGGTAGAAGTTTGCATATCCGTCATCCACGTGAGAACCTCTCTATTGCAGAGAATTTCCTCTATATGATGAAGCATGAGAATTATTCTGAACTGGATGCGCGTATGCTCGACTTGCTCCTGATTATCCAGGCTGAGCATGGTGGTGGTAACAACTCTACCTTCACCGTACGTGTTACTTCTTCTACCCGTACGGATACCTACAGTTCTATTGCTGCTGGTATCGGTAGTTTGAAGGGTCCTCTTCATGGTGGTGCCAATATCAAGGTTATCAATATGTTCCATCATTTGAAGGAAGCGATCAAGGATTGGACGAATATCAGTGAACTTGATATCTATTTGAAGCGAATGCTCAACAAGGAGGCTTATGACAAGACCGGTCTGATCTATGGTATCGGTCATGCTGTCTATACTTTGAGCGACCCACGTGCAGTGGAGTTGAAGCGCCTGGCTGGTGAGTTGGCTAAGGAAAAGGGTAGAGAGGATGAGTATAACTTCCTGAAACTCATCGAACAGGAAGGTATCAAGTGCTTGCAGGAACATCGTGGTGGTAGCAAACCGGCTTGTGCCAACCTCGACTTCTATAGCGGTTTCATCTATGAGATGATTGGTTTGCCACAGGAAATCTATACCCCAATCTTCGCCATGGCACGTATCGTGGGTTGGACAGCCCATCGCATCGAGGAACTGAATTTCGAAGGTCGCCGTATCATCCGTCCTGCTTATAAGAATATTTTGGGAGAGTTGGATTATACGCCGCTCAAGGACAGATAAAACAATTATTTATCTCGCAAGAAAAGTTTTTGCACGCTTTTCTTGCGAGATTTCTTCATTTTTAGTACCTTTGCACCCATATTTCAAACATTAATATAGAATTTATACTCTTATGGGAGGCATATTCGGAACGATTTCCAAGAAAAGTTGTGTCGCAGACCTTTTCTACGGCACTGATTACAACTCACATCTCGGCACACGCCGAGGCGGTTTGGCAACCTACAGTCAGGATAAAGGCTTCGTGCGCTCTATCCACAACCTCGAAAGCTCTTATTTCAGAACCAAGTTTGAACCTTCATTAGATAAGTTTGAAGGGGCTACCTCTGGTATTGGAGTCATCAGCGATACGGATGCACAACCGCTCATCATGAACTCTCATCTTGGCCGATTTGCCATCTGCACAGTGGCAAAGATTGCCAACAAGGATGAACTTACCCAACATTTGCTGAAGAAGAACATGCACTTTGCTGAGATGTCTTCCGGCAGTACCAATCCTACCGAACTTGTAGCTTTGCTCATCATTCAGGGCAAGACTTTCAAAGAGGGTATCGAGAATGTGTATCATCACATCAAGGGCTCTTGTACCATGATGATTCTCACCGAGGATGGTATCATCTGTGCCCGTGACAGTTGGGGACGCACGCCGCTCATTATCGGCAAGAAGGATGGTGCCCATGCTGCTTCCAGCGAATCCACTTCTTTCCCTAATCTCGACTATGAGACTGAGTATGAGGTGGGTCCGGGAGAGATTGTGCAGATGACTGCTGATGGTCTTGAGCAGCTGAGACCAGCCAATAAGAAGATGCAGATCTGTTCTTTCCTGTGGGTTTATTATGGTTTCCCAACTTCTACCTACGAGGGACGTAATGTGGAGGATGTGCGCTTTACCAATGGTTGCAACCTCGCCAAGACCGACGATGTGGAGGTGGATTGCTGCAGCGGTATTCCTGATTCGGGTACGGGTATGGCTATGGGTTATGCTGCGGGTAAGGGTGTGCCTTACCAGCGTTGTATTGCCAAATATACGCCTACTTGGCCTCGTTCGTTTACTCCAAGCAACCAGAGTATGCGCTCTTTGGTAGCTAAGATGAAACTGATACCTAACAAGGCGATGCTCAAAGGCAAGCGAGTTCTTTTCTGTGATGACAGTATCGTAAGAGGTACCCAGTTGCGTGATAATGTGAAGGTTCTTTTCGATCAGGCTGGTTTGAAGGAATGTCACATGAGAATCGCCTGTCCTCCATTGGTTTACGGTTGTCCGTTTATCAACTTCACTTCTTCCAAGAGCGATATGGAATTGATTACTCGTCGTATCATCGAGAAGTTTGAAGGCGATGCCAATAAGAATCTCGATAAATATGCTACTACGGGTTCTCCTGAATATCAGAGAATGGTGGACGAGATTGCGCGTCAACTCGGTTTGACCACTTTGAAGTTCAATACCATCGAACAGTTGATTGAGGCGATCGGCTTACCGAAATGCCAGGTCTGCACTCATTGCTTTGATGGCAGTAGCGACTATACGCTGCATGAATTTGCAGATGAGGAATAAAAAAATGAGGGTGTGTCATGGTCTTATGACACACCCTCATTTTTTTGATAGGGCGTTTATTTCTGTTTCCGTAGAATAATCAGAGTTACACCGGCAAGAATAGCAACAATACCGAGCGCAAGCTGCAGGGTAAAGGATTCTCCAAAAATGCAGACGCCAATCACGACTGCGGTAACAGGTTCCAAGGCTCCCATGATGGCAGCAGGGGTACTGCCGATGAGATTGATGGAAATCGTCATGAAGAAGAGCGAGAGTACCGTTGGCAAAAGAGCGAGTTGGGCTGCACAGAGCCACTGCTTCGGTGTTTCCAACATTTGGAAATTCTCACCCGAAATCCACGTGAAAAGGGCAACGGTTATCAGACCGAATACCAATATCCAGAAGGTGAATTTGACATTCGACATGGTGTTGTTCTTCCACTGGTTGATGGAGATGATATAAATGGCATAGAGCAGGGAGGAGGCCATCACAAGGGCAAACCCCGCTGTGCTCAACTTGGCGTTTCCATCTCCCTGATAAAGAAGTCCGACGCCTGAAACGGCGAGAAGAATGGCGATGGTACTGGTCCAGGTGACCTTCTCATGGAAGAAGGCGGTCATCAGAATTGCAGTCATGATCGGATAGACAAAAAGCAGGGTACTCGCGATTCCTGCTGCCATATAATGGAAACTGACATAGAGCGTGGTGGAAGAGAGGGCGAAGAAACTGCCTAAGCATGCCAGACGGATGGCATGACCCCACTTGATGGCAAAACTTTCACGGCGTACCAGTAAGACGATGGCAAACATGACTACTGCTAAAAGGTAGCGATAGGTCAGGACGGAACCGGAAGAGAATCCGTCATGGTAGAGCTCTAAGGTACCCAATGGGTTGGTACCATAACAAACGGCGGCAATGATACCCGCCAGAAAACCTTTAACTTGATTACTGTTCACTTTTTTGTTTTTTATATTGTTGGTTCATTTTGGGCTGCAAAGGTACTCATTATTTTGATAAAAAACGCTTTTATTCCAGCATTTTTCCTTTTTTTGTATTTTTCTCTTTGTGCTTCGGGTGAAAAGTTGTACTTTTGCCCCCAAATATCGGTTCTTTCATTGAAACCGGTGATGGTTTAAAGATAAAAAGTTGTATTATGGAACCCATTCGTAAAATCGAAAAGGTGAGCCTGAGAAATCTCCACATGGAGGATTATGACCAGCTCGCTAAATCTTTCAAGCGTATCTACGCTGATTCTGACGTGTTCTGGACACGCCAGCAAATCAAGAAACTCATTACTATATTTCCTGAAGGTCAGGTTGTCATCATCGTGGATGATAAGATTGTAGGATGTGCCCTGTCTATCATCGTTAATTATAATATGGTGAAGGGTGATCATACTTATGCGCAGGTGACTGGTAACGAGACTTTCAATACACATGATCCTAATGGTAATATTCTCTATGGTATTGAGGTGTTTATCCACCCTGATTACCGTGGCTTGCGATTGGCACGCCGTATGTACGAGTATCGCAAGGAATTGTGCGAAAAGTTGAATCTGAAGGCAATCATGTTTGGTGGTCGTATTCCTAACTATCATAAGTATGCGGACCAGATGCGTCCGAAGGAGTATATCGAGAAGGTGCGCTCCCGTGAAATCTACGACCCGGTACTCACGTTCCAGTTGAGCAATGATTTCCACGTCCGTCGTGTCATCCGCAATTATCTGCCAAGTGATGAGGAGAGTGAACACTGCGCCACACTGTTGCAGTGGGATAATATCTATTACCAGCCACCAACGGATAGTTTTGTAGATAGAAAACCTACGGTGCGCATCGGATTGGTTCAGTGGCAGATGCGTCCTTATGCTTCTGTGGATGATCTCTTTGAACAGGTGGAGTTCTTCGTGGATTCCGTGTCTGACTATAAGAGTGATTTTATCCTTTTCCCAGAATACTTTAATGCTCCGCTGATGGCGAAGTTTAATGACATGGGTGAAGCGCAGAGTATTCGTGAAATGGCTCAATATACGGAACAGATCCGTGACCGTTTCCGTGAGTTGGCTATCAGCTATAACATCAATATCATCACGGGTTCTATGCCACTGGTAAAGGAAGACGGGGCACTTTATAATGTGGGTTTCCTCTGCCGCAGAGATGGTAGCGTGGATATGTATGAGAAGATTCATGTGACTCCAGATGAACAGAAATGTTGGGGATTGACAGGCGGTAGCAATATCCAGACTTTTGATACCGACTGTGGCAAGATTGGTATTGTCATCTGCTATGATGTGGAGTTCCCTGAACTCTCCCGTCTGATGGCACAGGATGGTATGCAGATTCTCTTTGTACCATTTATGACCGATACGCAGAATGCCTACTCTCGTGTGAGAGTCTGTGCACAGGCGCGTGCTATCGAGAATGAGTGTTATGTGGCGATTGCAGGTAGTGTAGGCAACTTGCCTCGTGTGCATAATATGGATATCCAGTATGCACAGAGTGCCGTATTTACACCATGTGATTTTGCCTTCCCTAATGATGGTAAGCGCTCGGAGGCGACACCGAATACGGAAATGATCCTGATTTCGGATGTAGATTTGAATCTTCTCAATGAGTTGCATACGTATGGTGCTGTTCGCAATATGCGCGACAGACGCAAGGATCTTTATGAATTGAAAAAGAAATAATGTACAAGATAGAGATATCGGAGCGGACGCTCCATTTCAAGGTGCCGGCAGGAACATCAAGAGGCGTTTATACCACCCGGCATAGTTTCTTCCTCACGCTATCCTCGGATGAAGTTCCGGGCGTGAAAGGTGTGGGCGAATGTGCTACGCTCCCGGATTTGAGCTGTGATGCGAAACCGGAATATGAGGCGACGCTGCGACAGGTCTGTCAACTGGTGGAACAGATGGGACGTATTCCGTATGATATGATTCGTGCCTATCCGAGCATTACTTTTGGATTGGAATCGGCATTTGCAGACTTCTTCCATCAGGTAAAGGTGGCTGCAACTGCTGATCCTTCTTCTGTCGCCTTGCAGACATTTGCTGTTCCGGCTTGGGCAAATGGCTTGGGAAAATTGTATGATACGCCTTTTGCACGCGGGGAAGCGGGGATTACCATCAACGGACTCGTGTGGATGGGCTCTTACGATGAAATGTTAGGAAGACTGGAGGAGAAACTGAAAGAGGGTTTCCATTGCGTGAAACTGAAGATTGGTGCCATCGACTTCCTGAAAGAACTGGATCTGGTCAAGTGTATCAGAGAGCGCTATTCCAAGGAGGAGGTGCAACTGCGTGTGGATGCCAATGGTGGTTTCTCTCCGGAGAATGCGATGAGTCGCCTGGAAACATTGGCAAGATACGATATTCATTCCATCGAACAGCCTATCAAACAGCATCAGTGGCCTAAGATGGCTGAACTCTGCCGGGAAACTCCGTTGCCGATTGCGCTTGATGAGGAATTGATCGGTGTCAATGTCCGTTCGATGAAGCAGGCGCTGTTGGATACCATCCGGCCGCAATATATTGTTTTGAAACCTTCGCTCCATGGAGGTATGTATGGATGTGAGGAATGGATCTCCCTTGCCCGGGAAAGAGGAATTGGGAGTTGGATCACATCCGCTTTGGAAAGCAATGTAGGACTGAATGCGATTGCCCATTTCTGTGCTAAGGTCTATGGAGAGGAAGCGTATGGCGCTGAGGCTCCTATGGCACAAGGACTTGGAACAGGGAAGTTGTTTGAGGATAATTTGCCGAGCCAATTAGAGATTCGGGGAGAAAAATTGTTTTTTCTTCCCTAAGTCTCCTGTTTTTCTTTTTGAAAACAATAAAAGGGAATACGATGCACTTGAAGGATTTTTTAGAGATATGGGAAAATGAGGAGGATAGGGTGCTGGTGCATACCAGTGGCTCTACCGGTAAACCGAAGGAGATGTGGGTCGAGAAGGATAAGATGAGAAACTCGGCTCGCATTACCTGTGATTTCTTGGGGATTCAGTCCGGTGACTCCGCATTTCTCTGTTTGCCTCTCGATTATATTGCAGGCAAAATGATGACGGTGAGAAGCATCGAGAGAGAACTTCGGCTCGTTTGTGTCGAACCCTGTGGTCATCCACTCTCCAATGAAGCTCTTCAGCAGGCTACTGCTGTTGATTTCCATACTTCATCTTCCTGTTCTGCTGCTACGATTTTAGCGAGAGGTATCGATTTTGCTGCCATGGTACCGATGCAGGTATTCAATTCGCTCAGCGTACCAGAAGAAAGGGAAAGGTTGGGGAGAATTAAAAACCTGATCATTGGGGGTGGAGCCATTGATGAGGCACTCGCTGCTGAATTGATGACTTTGCCGGAAGAGATAGCGGTTTGGAGTACTTATGGCATGACGGAAACACTGTCGCATATCGCCTTGAGACGACTGAACGGACCGGATGCGAGTGAGTGGTATCATCCCTTTGATAGCGTAAAGGTGGAAGTGAACCAGGAGGGGTGTCTTGTGATTGATGCCCCCTTGGTTTGTGCAGAAAAGTTAGTGACCAATGATATAGCCGAACTGAAAGTGATGGATGCTTCCGAGTCATGGGGTAGCCATCGGGTTGCCTTTCGTATCAAGGGCAGGAAAGATTTTGTAATCTGTTCCGGCGGTGTGAAAATCCAGATAGAGGAGGTGGAGAATAAACTCCGCCCATTTCTCCAGTCTCCGTTTATGATAACGAAGAAGAAGGATGAAAAGTTTGGGGAAATGGCTGTACTCGTCTCTGAGGATGTGGATTTGGATGAAGTAGAACGGGTTTGTAAAGAGCAACTTCCTAAATTCTGGGTGCCGAAACTGTTCATACATGTTGACAAGATACCGATGACGGAAACGGGAAAAGTAAAAAGAGGTGGCTTTTTCGAAAAAAATATTACCTGCTGTTCCTAAGGCTCCGATGTCCCTCATCTTTGTATTGTAGATATGGGCAAGGAGGTAACCGTATCAGCCTTCGAATATCTGCCAAGAGCCGAAGAGGGTGCTCCAGGTAGTGTGAAGAGTTTCAAACTCTTTATCAAAAAGTAAAATGGGGCGCAATCCAGCTCCAACTACCTATAAATGATGATTTTTGAGGGGAAAGTGGATGTTTTAACACAAATCCTTCTCTTAATTCGAAATAAAATTGTAATTTTGTAGTCCCATTCCTAACAAGGGGAATCGGGACTGCATTTTTTATGTAGTTTCCGATGGGTCCCACAAGCAGGAATCAGGCTTAATTCATCAACAAAAAATAAGGAAAAGGTACATGATAAAGAAAGAGAAAATCGCTATCGTCGTTGGTATTGGTGCAGTTATTGGTATCGGAATTACATTCTTGGCAGCTGTAGGGCTTGGCAAGAAGAAAGGCGCGGCGTATCTAAAAAAGTGCCCTTTTAAGAAATAAACCCAGTCACAATTCTGTGATTGGGCTTTTTTGTTTCTGAAAATTTGTATTCATTATTATAATTATTAACTATTTTAAATATAAAGGAACATTGATTATGAGAACAGAATGGAGAGGTTTCAAAGGAAACAAGTGGCAATCTGAGGTCAATCTTCGTGACTTCATTCAGAACAACTACACCAGCTACGACGGCGATGAGACGTTCTTGGCAGAACCTACCCAAGCTACTGATACCCTTTGGGGTATGTTGAAGGAACTCCAGAAGCAGGAGCGTGCCAAGGGTGGTGTGCTGGATATGGAGACTGAGGTAGTATCAGGATTGACAGCATACGGTGCAGCCTACATCGGTGAGGGCACCAAGGACTTGGAGAAGGTAGTGGGTCTTCAGACTGATAAGCCCTTGAAGCGTGCTTTCATGCCATACGGTGGTATCAAGATGGCAGAACAGGCTTGTACAACATACGGCTATGAGCCATCTGAGAAGCTCCACGAGATTTTCCACAAGTATTGCAAGACTCACAATGATGGCGTATTCGATGCTTATACTCCAGAGATGAAGCTCGTTCGCCACAATCATATTCTTACAGGTCTTCCTGATACTTACGGTCGTGGCCGTATCGTAGGTGATTATCGTCGTGTTGCTCTTTATGGTATTGATTTCCTGATTGCAGAAAAGCAGAAGGATTTGAATCAGATGGGCGACCGTGAGATGATTGACGAGGTCATCCGCCTGCGCGAGGAGGTTGCTATGCAGATCAAGGCGCTCAAGGGCTTGAAGGAAATGGCTGCAAGCTATGGCTTTGATATCAGTCAGCCAGCTCAGAATGCACGTGAGGCTGTACAGTGGTTGTACTTTGGTTACCTCGGTGCAGTAAAGACACAGAATGGTGCTGCGATGTCTGTAGGTCGTATCTCTACTTTCCTCGATATCTATTTCGAGCGTGATTTCCAGGAGGGTACTTTGACTGAGGCTGATGCACAGGAGTTGATCGACCATTTGGTCATGAAGTTCCGTATGGTGAAGTTCGCACGTATCCCTTCTTACAACCAGCTCTTCTCTGGTGACCCAGTATGGGCAACACTTGAGGTAGGTGGTATGGGTCAGGATGGCCGTTCTATGGTTACAAAGAACGACTTCCGTTTCCTCCACACCTTGGAGAATATGGGTCCTTCACCAGAGCCAAACCTGACTGTATTGTACAGCGCTCGTTTGCCAAAGGGATTCAAGCACTATGCTTCTTTGATTTCTGTGAAGACAAGTTCTATCCAGTACGAAAATGATGATGTAATGCGCCCAGTATGGGGTGATGACTATAGCATCTGCTGCTGTGTATCTGCTACACAGACCGGTAAGGAAATGCAGTTCTTCGGTGCTCGTGCCAACTTGGCTAAGTGCTTGACCTATGCAGTTTCTGGTGGTGTAGATTCTAAGACCCGTGAGCAGTGTGGTCCTAAGTATCGTGCTGTAGAGGGTGATGTATTGACATACGAGGAGTTCATGCCACGTTTCATGGATATGATGGACTGGTTGGCAAGTGTTTATGTGAAGACATTGAACTTGATTCACTATATGCACGACAAGTACTTCTATGAGGCAGCAGAGATGGCACTCATCGATACCGATGTACGTCGTACCTTTGCAACAGGTATTGCAGGTTTCAGCCACGTAGTAGATTCTATCTCAGCTATCAAGTATGCGAAGGTAAATATCATCCGTGATGAGACCGGTTTCCCATTGAGCTTCAAGACAGAGGGTGACTTCCCACGTTATGGTAATGATGATGAGCGTGCTGATGAGATTGCAGTATGGTTGCTCAAGACCTTCATGTCTCTCATCAAGAAGTATCACACTTACCGTGATTCAGAGCCTACAACCTCTATCCTTACGATTACATCCAATGTAGTATATGGTAAGTACACCAGCAATATGCCTGATGGTCGTCCTGCCGGTGCTCCTTTGGCTCCAGGTGCAAACCCATCATACGGTGCTGAGAAGAATGGTCTCTTGGCTTCATTGAACTCAGTAGCTAAGTTGCCTTACGAGTATGCGCTCGATGGTATTTCTAATACCCAGACCATCAGTCCAGGTGCTCTCGGTCATGATGACGAGGAGCGTGCCCAGACTTTGGTAGGTGTAATGGATGGTTACTTCAATCAGGGTGCTCACCACTTGAATGTGAACGTATTTGGTGTAGATAAGCTCAAGGACGCTATGGAGCATCCTGAGAAGGAAGAATACCAGAACTTCACAATCCGTGTCAGTGGATATGCAGTTAAGTTCATCGACTTGACCCGTGAGCAGCAGCTCGACGTAATCGCTCGTCAGGCTCACGAGAGACTCTAAATATGCATAAAGGATTTGTTCACAGCATAGAAAGCTTTGGTTCGGTAGATGGACCAGGCATACGTTTTCTGATATTTCTGCAGGGATGTCCGATGCGCTGTCAGTTCTGCCATAATCCTGATTCCTGGAAAGTGGGAGTGGGAGAGGAATGGACTGCAGATGACTTGCTCGACAAGGCGGAACGGTTCCGTACTTACTGGGGTGACAAAGGTGGCATCACGGTGAGTGGCGGCGAGGCATTGTTGCAAATCGACTTCCTGCTGGAATTGTTTGAGAAAGCGCACCGTCGTGGTATCAATACCTGTCTTGATACTTCTGCACAGTTGTTTACCCGTCAGGGGACTTTCTTTGAGAAGTTTGAGCGACTGATGGAGGTGACAGACACGATACTCCTGGACATCAAACATATTGATGATGAGGAGCATCGTAAACTGACCAAGCATTCTAACAGGAATATCCTGGATTGTGCTCGTTATCTGAGTGATATCCGGAAACCAGTTTGGATTCGCCATGTACTCATCCCTGGTATTACAGATAAAGATGAGTATCTGGAGCAGTTGAGTGATTTCCTTCAGACATTGGATAATGTGGAACGCATAGATGTCCTTCCTTATCATACCTTAGGAATCTATAAGTATGAGAAGTTAGGCATTGACTATCCGCTCAAGGATGTCAATCCACCTACTGCAGAACGAATAGAGAATGCTAAGAAGATCTTAAGCAAAAAAGTTTTTTAAAATAAAATGAGTGAGGGGCGCAACAAAAGTTGCGCCCCTTTCGTCTATATGGAAAATGAGTTAAAAAAATGGGTCGTTTCAGCAACGGCTTACTTTACGAATCATATTTAAATTTTAGGAAACGATGAGAAGATTGAAAAAAGGCGGCATACTTGTTATGCTGGCAGTTATGATGGGAACAGCAACGATATCTTGTTCCTATTCAAATGGGATCATGAGTAATGGAACGATAGACAACGGAAACCTACATTTTGTAGAGGCGGATCTGACAGAGAAGCCATTTACAAAAATAGAGGTAGAAACCATAGCAGATGTCTATTATGTACAGAATAATGGAGATCAGCAGAGTGTGCGTTTCGACTTTACTCACATCAAGGATGATAAGCTTCGGAAGCAATTTGAGGATAAAGCCGTGGCAATCTATCGCGAAGGAAAACTGAAGATTGGCTTAAAGAGCAAGATAACAGGTGTCAGCAAACTCGATTCCGGCAGTCGTATGCGAGTATATATCACGTCACCAGATTTAGTGAAGATCACCTTAGAAGGAATCGGAACCTTCCATTCAGACGCTATCAATTCAGATGTATTTGACATCGACAATGAAGGAGTAGGAAATATAGAGATTAAGAATCTCCTGGCGAATCGAGTAGGGATTGATAATGAGGGAGTAGGAAGTGTCACCGTCCTTCGTCTTCAGTCAGATGATGTGAACATCGACAATGAAGGTGTCGGCAATGTAAAAATCGGTCATTTCAAAGGTGGCAGGTTAAAGATAGACAATGAAGGTGTAGGCAAGGTTGAAGCCCAAGTAGATTGTGAATCGATCCATGCCATGATAGAAGGCGTCGGCAATATCAAGCTATCAGGAGTAACCAACAGCTTGACAAAAGAAAAAGATGGCGTCGGCCGCTATCAAATATCCGATTTAAAAATAGGAAAGTAAAATCTTCTGATGGAGAGGCAGACTTGTCTCATCCATCAGAAAACGAAGATAAAATTGAACTGTTGCTGCTTATATTATAATAGGTGTAAACCGAAAATATGATTCATCATTAAAATATAAGCATTATGGCAACAGTAAAGTGAAATTTTTAAGAACTACAGACAGAAAATGATAAAATCTGATACGTAATCCAACTAATTTTCGTATTTTTGTAGCGAGTTTGCACTCTTATAAGAAGAATGCGCAACGAATGTAAAATAAAGATACATGCGCAAAGACAGTAATGTCTGATACTCATAAATGTGATTAAGATGATGCACAATAAGGACGAATTGATCAGGCTTTCACAACCATCATGTATGGTTGTAGCTGAGGACATAAAGTAGAGCAGAATTTATGAAACCGGATGGTACGAGTTCTTTTTCTACAGCCGACGAGAAACTTGTTTCTCCAGAGGGCAACCACGTTACTGAGCAAGAAAACAAATCTGGCTCAGAGGTAAAGAAGTGTCATCAATCTGACGAAACCACATGGTCATATCTCTTTGTGCATCATAACAAAGTGAAGGGCATGGAAGCGCAGTTGACCAAAGACGGCATAACCTATTTTGTGCATAAAACTATCAGGTATTTCAAGAAAATGGGCAAGCAGAAAGTGCAGCACAAAGAGATACCAACCGTTAGCGGACTTGTCTTCTTTCAAGGTCATCCTAAAGAGATACAAGCCTATCTTGACAATTATTTCCCCTATGCTCATTTGTGCAAGAATTGCAGCACAGGCAAAGTGGCACAAATGCGTAATCTGCAAGAGCGAGAAGCTCTCATCGACCGCTACTTCCACCCTGTGAAAACAGCTAATGAGGTAGCCGTCCAAGCCGAGAACATCGACTACCTGCGAGAATATGTGTTGGCAGAACTTGCACAAAAACGCATGGACATCAACAAGGCATGGAGCACCTATATCTTTATCATCAAAGAGATAGGTTATTACTATGCCCCATTCATCGAGCAGTTCAAAGAAAACCTCGACCCCATCATGAAGATGGGAGCCAAGATTCTCCAAGAAATAGATTCTATACTCGACAGTCCAACATTGGATAAAGACACAAGGGACAGGTATCAAAGCGAGCATGAAAAATTGATGCTGGATTATGACTATCTATTCTAATCACAATTTTCTATCCACCCGAAAAGTGCATGAGCATCCAAGCAAGGACACTCCTTCGGTGTAGTCCCAGGCAAGTCTCGATGCCCCACAATCTTCGCTTTCGGGAACAACTTGTGAAGCCTCTTCAAGACATCACCGATTCTTTCCGTCTGCTCAGGCGTACGAGTATCGCATGGTTTACCATGTTCATCCAGACCACCCTCATAGCAGATGCCGATAGAACAGCGGTTGTAAGGTCTCGCATGCGCCCCCACTTCGAGCAAGAAGCGATGTTGCGTCATTGTCCCATCCTTACGGATATAAAAGTGGTAGCCAATGTCATAGAAGCCACGGCTCTTGTGGTCACGGCGAAGCTGTTCCACACTATAGTCCTGATTGCGTCGGGTAGCCGAACAATGCAACACCAAGAATTTTACGGAGTCGGCAGACATCATCATTTTGCCGTCTTCCACTCTGGCGAGGAGTGTGCGTTCATTACGCACCAGCTCCTCCCCAATACTCAAAGGAAATTTATCATTAATCATCCCCATTTCAGAAAAGTCATTTGTCATTTCTCATTTAAAACAGGTTCGTGCACGAACTTACTCCCAGCGCTGTCAGCGCAGCAATAAGGGCCTGAACGATAGCGTTCATGATAGAAATCCAAGAAAACTTTTTGGAACCATTGTTGAAATTTTCATTTTGATTACTCATATACATATTTAATTAATTAGTGAAACATCATTTTGAAAAAAAGAACTTGTTAGCGGTAGCCGCACCCGACACGAAGTCGGGCACGTCAAAGTACTTACTTGAGGTCATAGTCCCCCTCGTCAGTTCCGCTTCCGGTGTTGCCACCAGCAGGAGTATTACCGCCGGATGGAGTAGTGCCACCAGGAGTATTATCACCCTTGTCAGTAGGGTTGTTGTCGCCATTCGGGTCGTTATCTTCGCTGTACTTCACGAGACTGATGCGATTAGGAATCAGGTCGTAGGTACGCTTGCCATTACGATCCACGGAGAACGAAGGACGGAAGCCTGGCATGATGCTCTTCACCAAGTTGGCATTCGCCTTCTTAGGTTCAGACACCGCCTTGTTGGTGATGAAGCGGAGATAAAGAGTACCGAAACCAAGAAGCTCGATGTTGTAACCCTTGGCAAGGTTTTCCACCACATAGTAGGCATAGCGGTCGAGTACCGCCTTCACATCAGCCGTGGTTGCAGTAGATTCCGTAGAAATCTGCTTAGCCACCTCTTCGGTAGTCAAAGTACCGTAACTTACAGGACGAACAGAATAAACAGTTTGACCCTTTTTCTCACCCATGGTAAGGGTGCGAGGAAACACTTTGTAAGATTTACTCATAGTTTGAAGTTGTTTAAAAAATTAATACTAAATATATTTGCTTCATTCCGAACAAGGACTGTTGAGTGCACCCAGGTGTCGAATTCTTCACTCTTCACTCTTCGTTCTTCGTTTAGCTGGTGCAAAGATACAACATCTGCTCAGGGGCATCTGTCGAAGTGCGTCGTTGAATGTCGTTCTTTAGTGCAACCTAACGATGCGCTTTTATACACCTTAATGATGCGCATCATTAGCACTTATAAAAGCGCATCATTAGCACCTAACAATGCGCATCATGAGAGTTCATTAAAGCACATCTTCAATAGAGCATGCTGGTTCGCCCAGAAATTCCTCAATAAGTTTCACCTCACGGATGGTGAGAATCTGCTTGCGGTCGAAGTTTCTGCCCTTGGCGGTCAGGAGTTCATACAGTTCCACACAGCGTTTAATTTCGCTGGTCAGACGGCGCACGGCATTCGCAGGTTCGCAGTCGGGGAAATACATCATCGCCAAGATACGGCGAGTATAAGTTGCTTTTAGCTTCATATACCTTATTATATTATATAGTAAAACATGTTTATCAGTCAACTGATTATGCTGCAAAGATATACTTCTTCGAAAATCACGTGATGCACCTATGAGTGCATCATTCTTAACTTCTGCTTACTGCTTTTAAAAGCTTTTAACAAAAACCATCGGAAAATCATACCCTCTGTTTTAGTCAGGACGCGATGTTCGATAATTCACGGTATGGAAGATGGAAAAGCAGGCGAATGGAGGGGCGAATAGGTGGATAGCCACCGCTGCCGAAGAAATTCGCCAGATAGAGAAGAGATGGGGTTTCACTTCCATCCGTCAGTTTTCCAAATTTCTACAGATGAATCCCCGTACCCTTTCGAAGTTACCCCATCACGATGGCACATTAACTTTGGAGAGCATTGCGAATATATACACGAGGCTCGTACTATTACGGAATTTGAAATTTGTGGGCACCGAGCTAAAGGAAGAGGAGCAACTCTTAAAAGACTCCCTGTTACGCATCATGATGAGTGCAGCCACCGTCCCTCAAACCCTGAGAGACGATGTAGTGGATGAACTTGAAAATCAGCTATAGCTCCCCTGCGGTCCCATCCCGCATAAGAAACCTGGCGAGGGCTCTGATGCCCCGCCAACCTTAGAGCGCAGCGGTTGAGAGCGACGGGTAGGAGCGGTTACATCCCTTGTCCTTTTGGAAAGGGCGAGGGCTTGGGAGTGGGTTAAGGCCCCCCTCTTCGCGAGGGCACTGAAAAAGGTGCCTGTTTTTGGAAAAACAAATAAAAAAGCAGCCAGTTACTGTACTTCTGAGCAGTTTTCAGACGGACAGATTTTAAATCTATTCTGCCTGACACAATGGCTTAGATACCTTTATAACGACTTACAGAGGGTTATATGAGGGCATATTCATGAGGATATCCTCTCTCTTATGCTTTATGCATTAATTTGAGGATTCTTTTGACATTTGCAGCGAAAATAGTCAATGCGCCCTGCATTTCCATGCACGACAAACCATATGACAGTGCTCTATCATATCCAAGGGTATTCTTAAGTTCCGAGTTCTTGGCCTCTATCTTGTATCGTTTCCTCTGAAGTTGAGCAAACTCAGGTGTCTTCTGATATTCAAGTAATTCTTTCTGAGCTTCAGTCTTTATTGTTACGTTAAAGCACTTAGATTTTGCTCCAGGTCTATAGCAGCCATTACGCAGAGGACAGACTTTACATTTGTCGATATCGAAGAAATAACGGAATCTATCGTTCTTATGAGCTTTATCATTTGTACGGAATTCCCTAGACTTCCTTACAGCCATATGTCCTGCAAGACAAACATACATATCTGCATCTTTGTTATATTCAAAATTGAGCGTATTTTGGCGATTTCCTTTTTCTACTAAAGGATTCAATGGAGCTGCCAATTTTATATCTTTGGATTTTGTGAGTTCTATGTTTGATTTACTAGCATATGCAGTATCTGCAACAATAGCATCAATCTCCATTCCTGCAGATTCAGTCTTTTCTATGAGTGCTGGCAACTGCTGTCCATCGCCCTTTCCGCCAGAAGTGACGGTAGCTGCGGTGATAATTCTTTCATCACTCATTGCTATATGCGTCTTATAACCAAAGAATGAAGAATTTGCTGTCTTATGCCCAATGCGAGCATCTTCATCTTTAGAAGTTATACTGCGTATCTCTGCATCCTCAATAGTTTCTTTCAGCATATTGAGACGCTCCTTGACTGCAGGCATATTGGCAGTTGCAGCGTCAGCTTCTACTGTAGCAACAATCGCCTTGGCAGCTTTCATGATAGAAGAATACTTCTTCTCTTCAGGAAGCTCTGGCAATACCATACTATCATCTACAGAATTTACGACTTTACCTTTGCATCCGAATTCTTAAAAATCAGAATTATGGAAACAAAGGAATATTTCGAAAAGGTGATGCAGGACTTTAACCAGAATCGTAGAGGTCGAAACATGCGTCCTTGGCTGATTTTCACCAAGCTCTAACAAAAGAGTTGGAACTAAAGACTGCTGCCTTGGAATCAGCTGTGGCTTCTTTGAAGGACGCGAATAAGGCAATAATGCAGGAAACCTTAAAAATCAAGTCAGAAACAAAGAAACTTCGTGAGGAAAGAGAACGGATGAGTGAGGAGTTGTTGCAGAAAAAGCGTGAGATAGACCAGTTGAAAACTCGCAGAAAATGAGAGAGTTAGCAGATGGTGCGCTATAGCCTCCGCCAGAGTTTTAGTCAGCCAGCGGAGTCTGTGCCCGCAAGGGGCTGGCTGGGAGGGCTTACGCAACAGAATTGCGATTACTTGTCGGCTGGCGCTTTGAGTTGTGCGATAATGGCAGTATTACTCTAGATACCATAGAGAGCTGGGGAAATGAACATTTACGCACTTAAGCTGATGGGGACGACAACAAATTCTATAAATATCTAGATATCTGGAAAACACAAAAAAATTAGATTTTTTATTTTAATTATATACGATAAGATGGGTAGGGCTTCTGATGAAGTTCTGACTATCTTGTTGGCTTATCTT
Organism: Segatella hominis; assembly: GCF_019249725.2. Taxonomy (NCBI): domain Bacteria; kingdom Pseudomonadati; phylum Bacteroidota; class Bacteroidia; order Bacteroidales; family Prevotellaceae; genus Segatella; species Segatella hominis. The sequence goes on along the minus strand of NZ_CP137559.1, from coordinate 1,600,325 downwards.
CTTTTATAAAAAAAGATACAATATAACTTTTGAAAATACTGTTAGGTGTCACTGCTTGTAATATAGCGGGGATGCTATATTCATTATATGCCTTTATATGAAGAACTTCAAGCTATTTGATTACCAAGAGGATATGAAGGAACGGATTGAAAAGGCGTTGCACCTTCATCGGTCCGTAATGGCACAAATGCCGACAGGTACAGGAAAAACGGTTCTACTCGCTTCGGTCGTAGAATCGTTTTTGAGGGAACATCCCTCAAAGACTGTTTGGATTGTTGCTCATCGTAGGGAATTGGTTTCTCAGATAAAAGACACTTTGAATAAGTTTCTTTTGAATTTCAATTTTTTCGAATCACCCCGTCCCTCTTTCCAAAGAGGGCTCCACCTCTCACTCAAGCCCTCTCTCCTCAGAAGAGAGGGATGTAACCGCTCCTACCCGTCGCTCTGAACCGCTTCGCTCTAAGGTTGGCGGGGCATCAGAGCCCTCGCCAGGTTGTGCGGGATGGGACCGCCTTGCTGGTGGGCTTGGTGGTGGGCTTGGTATAAGTTCTGCTTCTGACAATTTGATAGAAAAGCCGTTGCTTTTTCATATAAACAATGAAGCCTGTCAGATTTTCTCTGGCAGGCTTCATTGTTTATATGAAACTTTCTTTTATGTTAGAAATCCCACTTGGCGCCTAAGCATGGACGAACCATGAAACCGGCATTGGAACCGAAATTGTTGCTGATCTCTACTTCGCCTCCTACGCTGAGATTGTTGCAGCCGAAGTGCTGACCTACATTATACCAAAGCTGAGGCTCTGATGTGAAGACGGTGTGCTCGGGGGTGTAAGCTACTTCGCCCTTATCGTTATATTTCAAATTGCCATGCTTGTCCTTGAATGAACTGTGGTTCTCCCACCAGAAATCGGCAAAACCGCTAAAGTTCAGACCTTTTACGCCAAAGATGTCCTTGCAACCCCATACTGCTGTAAACTGCATTGGGACATTCTGGTCTGTTTTGCGAATCGTCTTATAGAGTGCCTGGAGTGTCAATGTGTTCTTGAAACTCTTGTCGTGCATGAAATACTCTACACCGAAAAGCCATGCATTGTTGATGGGATAATCCTTATAAATACCACCATTATACTCGGCATGGAGACTTAAATTCTTCAATTTAGTGTTCTGCCAAAAGTTGAGGGCGCGAGAAATCTCGGTATAAGTTCCACCTTGTGACATGTTGTGCTCGTATTTTTTGCCCGTATTTGGGTCTGTCATCTGATTCAGATTGAAATCATGATCCACGAAGAAATAGGTGTTACCCCATTTGTCCTGCTTGAACATTTCAAGGGTGAGGGTTACGAACTTACGGTCTGTACCGAAATCATACAGGACCTGTGCGTTGGTTTGTGCCTTTGCGAATCCGCTAACCAACAAGGTGGCAATCATCAAAAATAAACTTTTCATGTCGTCGTATTATTCTTTGTTTTGAAAAATTATATAAATTAAAATTAATTTTCTTCTTTTTTTTTCGACTGCAAAGGTATGAATATTATTTAAAACGACAAAGTATTGATGTGAAAATTTGGAATAATCGGGGAAAAACATTACTTTTGCAAGGGTTTTTCCAGTAGAATTGGAATTTAAACGTGTTTTTTATTAAAATAATCATTGACTTAAACATAGACTTTATGGGATTTTTTAAGCGTTTTTTTGGCGGCAAAAGTGAGTCGTCTGAAGATAAGAAGGAAGATCAGTCTGCCAAGAATTTCGAGGTGCTGAAATATGATGGTGTGCGGGCGATGCATCAGGGACAGATGGATTATGCCATCAAGTGTCTGACCAATGCTTTGCAGGCTAAACAGGTAGATGAAGAGGGGGATGCTTCCAAAGAGGACCAGGAGGTTTTGGAGGTGCGTGATTTTCTTTCTCTGGCTCTTATCCAGAAAGGTGAACTCGCGCAGGCTTATGATCAGCTTCGCAAATTGTCGGAGGCTCAGCCGGATAACAAGCAGATTTTTGTTCGTATGGCTGAGGTGACTTATATGATGGAGGATTATGGGGCGATGTCACATGCCTGTGAGAAAGGGATGCTCATCGACAAGGATGATGCTCACCTGCTGTTCCTTTATGCCAAGGCTTGCCTGGGACAGGGTGATGTGATCAATACCATTGCCATGCTGACGAAGAGTATTCTTTTGGCTGAAAAACTGCAGGAGGGTTTGGCGCAGGCGGTACAATCCAGATTGCTGCGTGGTGAAACGCTTTTGAAGTTGGGCGATGTGAAGGGTGCTGAGGAAGATGCTGCCTGGCTTCTTGAACAGTTGGAGGAGCCTGTTGAGGAGGTGCTCCTCCTGGAGGCTCGTATTCTGCTGGCTCAAGGAAAGATGGATGATGCTATCTCCTATTATAATAAGGTAATAGACGTGAACCCATTCTCTGCCATCGCTTTCAAAGAGCGTGGTGCGATCTATCTGGCCAAGGGTGACAAGGTGAATGCGGAGAAAGATATGCAGAGTTACCTGGAAATGAATCCTCAGGAGGCTGATGCTGTGACCGGTGAATTTAAAGCCGAAGGTAAGGAACATTGCAGATAAAATACAAGTTTTGTAGATAAAAAACGTATTTTTATGATAAAAATCGGTTGAAAGTAGGGAATTTATCGAAAAATATAAGCAAAATGTAGAAAAAACTATCAATTTGTTTGGTGGTATCAGAAAAAAACACTACTTTTGCAAGCGTATAATATCAAACAATTAAAACAAGAAAGAATATGAAGTTTAATGCGTACTATTTTAGCTTTTACTTTTACTTTGCAAGCAATTGTAAAGCGGGAAGTTGCGTGTAAATTTCAACTTAGGATATAAGATTAAGAAATCTATCGAAACGGTCCCGCTCTATATGGAGCAGGACCGTTTTTCGTAAGAGTCTTCTTCTGGATGAGTCTTGAGGATATTCAAACTAATAAAAGAAAAAGAGGCAATGAAGAGAATAGCAATACAAGGTGAGTTAGGATCATTTCATGACATTACTGCGCATGAGTATTTCGAGGGCGAGCAGATAGAGTTGATTTGCTGTGCTACCTTCGAAGAGGTGTTTGAGAACATCAAGCGTGATCCTACTGTCATCGGCATCACTGCCATCGAAAATACCATTGCTGGCAGTTTGCTTCACAACTATGAGTTGCTACGACAGAGTGGTACTACTGTGGTGGGTGAGCATAGGCTGCACATCGAACATAGTATCTGTTGTCTTCCGGAGGATGATTGGAGTACGCTCCAAGAGGTTCACTCTCATCCTGTTGCTTTGATGCAGTGCGGTAAGTTTCTTGCCAACCATCCCGACTTGAAGGCGGTGGAGGCTGAGGATACGGCGGGTTCGGCTGCTTATATTGCTAAACACCATGTGAGAGGGTGGGCGGCTATCTGCTCTTCTTATGCTGCTCAGATGTATGGCATGAAGGTGCTGCAGGAAGGTATCCACGATAATCCGCACAATTTTACCCGTTTTCTCGTGGTTTGCAATCCGCAGAAGGCTGCACTGCTTCGTCCGATAGAGAAAGCCAACAAGGCGAGCATCGTGTTCAGCCTCTCTCACGACAAGGGTTCTCTCTCCAAAGTGCTCACCATCTTGAGTTTCTATGATATCAACCTGACGAAGATTCAGTCTTTGCCTAATATCGGACACGAATGGGAGTATCTCTTCTATGTCGATTTGACTTTCGACAACCTTACCCGATACCGCCAGAGTATTGATGCTATTACTCCTCTGGTGAAGAAAATCAAGGTGTTGGGTGAATATGAGGAGAAAGAGTGAAGAATTCGTATGCTCTTGCAATTTTACATGAAACATTGAACATTAAAAATAAACATTAGATAAAATGATACAGCCAGCGAATAGAGTAACGGAAATTCAAGAATACTACTTCAGTAGAAAACTGAAGGAAGTGGCCAAGTTGAATGCCGAAGGAATGGATATTATCAGTCTTGCGATCGGTAGTCCGGATATGCCTCCTTCTAAGCAGACCATTGATAAATTGTGTGAGGTGGCACAGCGTCCTGATGCACATGGTTATCAGCCTACCGTGGGCATACCTGAGTTGCGCAAGGCAATGGCGGGTTTCTATAAGCGATGGTATAATGTGGATCTTGACTGGGCTACTGAGATTCAGCCGCTTATCGGTAGCAAAGAGGGAATCCTGCACGTTACGCTTGCCTTCTGCAATGTGGGCGATGAGGTGCTGATTCCAAACCCTGGTTATCCTACCTATACTGCCATTAATAAGATATTGGGTACCAAGATTACTTATTATGATCTGCGCGAGGATAATGGATGGCAACCGGACTTTGAGGCTTTGGAGAAGATGGACTTGAGTCGCGTGAAGTTGATGTGGACCAACTATCCGAACATGCCAACGGGTGGAAATGCCCGCATGGAAACTTACGAAAGATTGGTGGAATTTGCCAAGAAGCATGATATCGTGGTGGTGAATGACAATCCTTATTCGCTTGTGCTGAATGAGCATCCGATGAGTATCATGCAGGTGCCAGGGGCAAAAGAGTGCTGTATCGAGTTCAACTCTATGAGCAAGAGCCATAATATGCCAGGATGGCGTGTGGCGATGATCTCCAGCAACAAGACTTTCATCTCCTGGATCTTGAAGGTGAAGAGCAATATCGACAATGGTTCGTTCCGTGGTATTCAGTTGGCTGCTGCTGAGGCTTTCAATACGAATAGCGATGAATGGCATCATGAGTATAATATCGTGAACTATCGCCGTCGCCGTGATATCGCAGAGGAAATCATGAAGGTGATGGATTGTACTTTCGATCCGAATCAGGTGGGTATGTTCCTCTGGGGAAAGATACCGGAGAAATATGCTGATGTAGAGGATTTGACGGAGAAGGTGCTCCATGAAGCCCGTGTGTTTATCACCCCTGGTTTTATTTTCGGAAGCAACGGAAAACGCTATGTCCGTATCAGCCTGTGTGCTAAGGATGAGAAAATGAAGGAGGCGCTTGAAAGAATCAAGAGTGTGTTTGAAAAGAAATAAAAACAATTAAAATATACGACTATGGAATTAGAATTAGAACCATTGAATTTTCCTAGTGATCAGGAACGCCCTTGTGTGATTGCAGGTCCATGTTCTGCAGAGACAGAAGAGCAGGTTATGACAACAGCAAGACAGTTGGCTGCCAAGGGTTGCCATATGTTTAGAGCTGGTGTATGGAAGCCTCGCACCAAACCAGGCGGTTTTGAGGGAAATGGTGAGGCTGCTTTGCCTTGGATGAAGCAGGTGAAGGAGGAAACCGGTATGCTGACTGCTACTGAGGTGGCTACACCTGAGCATGTGGAGCTGGCCTTGAAGTATGGTATCGATATTCTATGGATTGGTGCACGTACTTCTGCCAATCCTTTTGCGATGCAGTCTCTTGCTGACAGTTTGAAAGGCGTGGATGTACCAGTATTGGTGAAAAACCCAGTAAACCCTGATTTGGAGTTGTGGATCGGTGCTCTCCAGCGTATCAATCAGGCTGGTATCAAGAAGTTGGGTGCTATCCATCGTGGTTTCTCCAGCTTTGATAAAAAGATTTATAGAAATCTTCCTATGTGGCAGATTCCTATTGAGTTGCATCGCCGTATTCCACAGTTGCCTATCATCTGTGATCCAAGCCATATCGGTGGTCGTCGTGATTTGATCGCTCCACTTTGTCAGCAGGCAATGGACCTTGGTTTTGATGGCTTGATCGTGGAGAGTCACTGCCAGCCTGATGATGCTTGGAGTGATGCTAAGCAGCAGGTTACTCCTGATGTTCTGGATTACATCCTGAGTCTCTTGGTGGTTCGTGATGAGCATTATTCTACTGAAGGTCTGCATCAGTTGCGTGGTCAGATTGATGAGTTGGACAACCAGTTGATGGATCTCTTGGCTAAGCGTATGCGTGTTTGCCGTGAGATTGGTACTTACAAGAAGGAGCACAATATGACCATCGTACAGACCAACCGTTACAATGAAATTCTGGACAAGCGCGGTGCACAGGCTGCCCTTTGTGGTATGAGCTCTGAGTTTGCTGCCCAGATCTTCGAGCATATCCATGAGGAAAGTGTTCGCCAGCAGTTGGAAATTTTGAATCAGAAGTAATATTTAAGTGAAGAGTGAAGAACGAAGAGTGAAGAATTAAAATGAGAATATTAATCATGGGAGCAGGTAAGATGGGAAGTTTTTTCATCGACCTGCTCAGCTTCGATCATGAGGTGGCAGTGTATGAGAAGGATGCTAAGCGCCTTCGTTTTACCTACAACTGTTACCGTTTCACCAAGATGGAGGAAGTAGAGATGTTTCGTCCGGAACTGGTCATCAATGCGGTGACGGTGAAATATACTTTGTCTGCTTTCGAAGAGGTGTTGCCTCATTTGTCGAAGGATTGTATCATCAGTGATATAGCTTCCGTGAAGACGGGTTTACAGGAGTTTTATGAGAAGAGCGGATTCCGCTATGTCAGTACGCACCCGATGTTTGGTCCTACGTTTGCCAATCTGAATCAACTTTCAGAGGAGAATGCGGTCATCATCAAGGAGGGCGACTACATGGGCAAGATCTTCTTTAAGGACTTGTATCAGAAGTTGGGATTGAGCCTGCATGAATATACTTTTGATGAGCACGACCAGACGGTGGCATATTCGCTGAGTATTCCTTTTGTCAGCACCTTTGCCTTTGCGGCTGTGATGAAGCATCAAGATGCACCTGGTACTACCTTTAAGCGCCACATGCAGATAGCCAAGGGTGTGTTGAATGAGGATGATTATCTCTTGCAGGAAATCCTTTTCAATCCTTATACTTCGGGACAGGTTTCTCAGATACGTGAAGAGTTGGCAGAGTTGATAGATATCATCGATCACAAGGATGCCAAACGCATGAAGCTCTTCCTGACGAAGATTCGTAACCATGTAAGGGAGGATATTGAAATCAAGGAGCATTGATGATTCGTAACTTTGCACCCGCAAACTATCTAAATGAAGAGTAGTGAAGTTCAATATCAAAAAAAGAAAAATATTATGAGTGAACAGATTGAACAACAGAATAACAAGGCTACGGATGCTCCTGTTTCTGCTGCCAATGAGCCAGCAGCTGCTTTCCAGGTTGTAAACGAGGGCTTTTCTACCCGTGAGGCAATCGAGGAGGCTAAGCGTTGTCTTCATTGTAAGGTCCCACAGTGCCGTAAAGGATGTCCGATAGAAAATGACATTCCTGAATTCGTACACGAGTTGTCGATGGGTAATATGGGAGCTGCCATGTCTATCATCAATGAAAAGAGTAACTTGCCTGCTATCTGCGGACGTGTTTGCCCTCATGAGAAGCAATGCCAGGGTCATTGTGTCTTGGGCAAGAAGGGTAAACCGGTACAGATTGGTAAACTGGAGCAGTTTATTGCTGATTTCGATACGAAGATGAAGTTGTCTCGTGAGAAACTTCCTCAGAAGACTCGTGGTCGTGTGGCTGTCATCGGTTCGGGGCCGGCTGGCTTGTCGGTTGCCGGTGATTTGGCACGTCAGGGCTTCAATGTAACCATCTTTGAAGGTCAGGCTGAACCGGGTGGTGTCTTGATGTATGGTATTCCTGAGTATCGTCTGCCAAAGAGTGTGGTGCGCGATGAGGTGAGCAAGATCGAGGCATTGGGCGTTCAGTTTATTACCAATTGTATGGTAGGCGAGAACAATGTAACTATTGACAGTCTTTTCCGTGCAGGATATGATGCGATCTTTATGGGAACGGGTACGAATGTGCCTCAGAATATGGATTCTACTCCTGGAAGCAAGTTGCATGGTGTAAGTCAGAGTACTTATTTCCTCCATAATGTGAATGCTTACAATGAGGGTGCCCTGACACGAGATATGGTGCCTTTGCGTGATGGCGAGAAGGTGGGTGTAATCGGTGGCGGTAATGTGGCCATGGATGCTGCCCGTACGGCTATTCGTCTGGGTGCTGATGTGACAGTGCTTTATCGTAAGACTCAGGAGGAGATGCCTGCTATTCAAAGCGAATATGAGGATGCTGTGAAAGAAGGTGTGAAGTTTGAGTGGAAAACTACTGTTGAGGCTTTCCTGAAAGGTAAGAACGGACGCTTGGGCAGTTGTGTGCTGAATACTCCTGATGGGGAGAAGGTAGAGAAATTTGATAGAATCTATCTGGCTATCGGCTCTCGTCCTGCAAACCGTATCGTTTCTACTACAGCTGGTATTGAGGTGGATGAAAAGGGCTATGTCAAGGTCGTAGATCGTCCGTTTGGTATGACTACCCGCCGTGGTGTCTTTGCTGGCGGTGATGTGGTGCATCGTCCTCAGACTGTGGTCTTGGCCATGAAGGCTGCCAAGGAAGTGGCTCAGGGTATTGCTCAGTATGTGGATGCCATCAAGTTGCTTGAGGAGGCTAAACGTATTGAGAAAAGTGGTACTACTGAGGTTGAAAATGAATAAGGAATTCTCTATCATATCGTGATTGATAGAATCGTATATAAGAGCAAGGCGTTTTGGCGACCTTGCTCTTTTTTTTTAGTTTGTGTTTTCTCCCTTAATTCTCCTTAAACTTTTTAAACTTCTGTGTTTATGTTTGGTCGTTTTCAAGTAATTATGTACTTTTGTGATAACTAAAAGTTATGATTATGAAGAGATTGATTATATGGTTCTTGGTGACATTCATGATGTTCGTGGAGGTGATGGCGCAGAAGACGTGTGTTGTTGCCAATGCGGAGGATCATGTGCCTATCAGGGAGGCTCTTATCCATACCAACAATAACCATTGGGCGCGTACGGACTATCGGGGATACTGGTCTATGAAATATCAGTTTGATAGTGCTACGGTTTCTAAGTCGGGCTTCTTGAAGACGACTGTTTATCTGAAGGAATTGCCTGATACGGTTTTTCTGATTCCTGAGAGTACACAGTTGGGAACTGTGGAAGTCTGGGGTAAAGACCAGCAGCATGTCAAGGATATGGAAGACCAGGTGCAGCAGGCTGCAAGTATGATAGGTTCTGGAACTACTGGTATCGGTATTGACTTGGGGAATATGTTGGACAGTCGTGGTCGTCGCGACCAGAAACATCTGCGAAATGCCCGGAAAATATTGGGTGAATATGACAAGAAAGACCCGATAGTCTCTGCCTATGAACAGGCTACGGGCAAGCAGATACAGCTTTCTCCTCCCGGTATGAAAAAAGAAGAGGAAAGTGTCCCGGAATTGGAGAAAAATGAAAAGGAATCCCTGAAATAGAGGTGATAAAATGGCTATAATATACTCGATTGCCCAAAAAACAAGGCATGATGTTCTTGAATTGGTGTTTTTTATGATAAATTATACATGGAATTTCGGAAAAAAGTTGTAATTTTGTAGCCAAAATATAAAGAAGAATTAAACATGTTTGAAAATTTAAGTGATAGATTAGAGCGCTCTTTCAAAATATTGAAAGGTGAAGGTAAGATAACTGAAATCAACGTGGCTGAAACCATGAAGGATGTACGTCGTGCACTTTTGGATGCCGATGTTAACTTTAAGGTTGCCAAGGAGTTTACCAACTCTGTGAAGGAAAAGGCGCTGGGTATGAACGTGCTTACTGCCGTGAAGCCAGGACAGTTGATGGTGAAGTTGGTACACGATGAGCTGGCCGAGTTGATGGGAGGCGAAGAGGCTCCTTTGAAGCTCGAAGGCCATCCTGCCATTATCCTGATGAGTGGTTTGCAGGGTTCTGGTAAGACTACCTTCAGTGGTAAGCTCGCTAATATGCTGAAGACCAAGAAGGGAAAGAAACCATTGCTCGTAGCGTGCGACGTATATCGTCCTGCTGCTATCGACCAGTTGAAGGTGGTAGGTGAGCAAGTGGGAGTTCCTGTATATGCTGAGCCTGACAACAAGGATGTATGCGTGATTGCTGATCATGCCATCCAGCAGGCTAAGACCAATGGCAATGATGTGGTCATCGTCGATACTGCCGGCCGTCTTGCCATCGACGAGCAGATGATGAATGAGATCAGTAATCTGAAGAATCATTTGCACCCGGATGAAACCTTGTTTGTTGTTGACTCCATGACTGGTCAGGATGCTGTCAATACAGCGAAGGAGTTTAATGATCGCTTGGATTTCAATGGTGTTGTACTTACCAAACTTGATGGTGATACCCGTGGTGGTGCTGCGCTCAGTATCCGTACTGTGGTAACCAAGCCTATCAAGTTTATCGGTACTGGTGAAAAGATGGAAGCCATCGACGTGTTCCATCCAGCCCGTATGGCAGACCGTATCCTCGGTATGGGTGACGTCGTTTCACTCGTAGAGCGTGCACAGGAGCAGTTTGACTTAGAAGAGGCTAAGAAGTTGGAGAAGAAGATTCGCAAGAATCAGTTCGACTTCAATGACTTCTATGCTCAGATTCAGCAAATCAAGAAGATGGGTAATATCAAGGATTTGGCCAGCATGATTCCTGGAGTCGGCAAGGCTATCCGCGATGTTGATATCCCTGAGGATGCTTTCAAGGGTGTGGAGGCTATCATTCAGAGTATGACTCCTAAGGAGCGCTCAAATCCTGGCATCCTGAATACCAGTCGCCGTCAGCGTATCGCCAAGGGTTCTGGTACCAATATCCAGGAGGTGAACAAGCTCATCAAGCAGTTTGATCAGACTCGCAAGATGATGCAGATGATGACTGGCAACAAGATGGCACAGATGATGAGCCGCATGAAGGGTATGCCAGGTATGCCTAAGATGCCGGGAATGTGATTAAATACTTAACATTTAATATTGAATCAAATGCAGCTAATCGACGGAAAGGCGACGGCAGCCGCCATCAAGGAACAGATAGCCGAGGAGGTGAAGCAGATAGTAGCGCAAGGTGGCAAGCAACCTCATCTCGTGGCCGTGCTCGTGGGGCACGACGGAGGTAGCGAGACCTATGTGAAAAACAAGGTCTTGGCTTGTGAAAAGTGTGGATTTAAATCTACGCTAATCCGATTTGAAGATGACGTAACAGAAGAGGAACTTCTGGCTTGCGTTGACAAACTCAATCAGGATGATGATGTGGATGGATTCATCGTACAGTTGCCTTTGCCTAAGCATATTGATGAACAGAAGGTGACGATGGCGATAGACTATCGCAAGGATGTGGATGGTTTCCATCCTGTCAATGTGGGTAGAATGGCAATCGGTCTTCCTTGTTTCATTTCTGCTACTCCATTGGGTATTCTTACCTTGTTGCAGCATTATCATATCGAGACCAGTGGCAAGAAATGCGTAGTGCTCGGACGTAGCAATATCGTTGGCAAGCCTATGGCTCAACTGATGATGCAAAAGCAGTATGGTGATGCTACGGTAACAGTCTGTCATTCTCATTCCAAGAACTTGAAGGAGGAATGTCGTGAGGCTGATATCATCATCGCTGCTATCGGCAGACCGGATTTCGTAACGGCTGATATGGTGAAGCCGGGTGCAGTTGTAATCGATGTGGGTACAACGCGTGTACCGGATGTAACTAAAAAGAGCGGCTTCCGTCTCAATGGTGATGTGAAGTTTGATGAAGTAGCAGAGAAATGTTCTTTCATCACACCGGTTCCTGGTGGTGTAGGACCGATGACGATTTGTTCTTTGATGAAGAATACCCTTGCTGCTGGCAAAAAAGAATATTATAAGTAGGGGGTGAGGTCTGAGTCTGATAGCTATTACAGACAAGGCTGACCCATACTAAGAAGAAATACAAGTATCAAACAACTTATACTTGTAAGCGAAACAAGTAAGCTTAACAAATACTTGATTTTTTATAACTCTCTAATTTGGTCGGGGGCAGGGCGCAGTGATGCACTCGGCCCCCTTTTGGTAGATATATCTCTTATTAAAAACATAAATCAATGAATATGAACCATAAAATTTTATTGGCTTCTACAGCTATACTTTCCTTTACCTCGTTGATGGCGAGTGGCAAGTTGAATCCTAAGGTGGGTAATCCTGCCTTCTGGGATGAGCAGAATGCCCCTGCCTATTCCGTGATGGGTAAGGATACAACCTGTCAGGTGTTCTTGTATTCTCCTGATCCTACCCAGGGATTACATTTAGCGTATCTGACAGATAATGAAAAATGGATTGATGTGGGACAACTTTGTGCTTCTGATTATGGTCCTTGGGGATCGGGGAAGAAGATGTACAGTCCCTCTGTTGTACAGGCCAATGATGGTACTTGGCGTGCCTTGTGGAGTGTGGGGGAATCATTTCCGCAGTTTGCTGTGGCTTATTCCGAAGATTTGGTGACATGGCGTCCGCAGGATTATCCCATTGTGGCCGAGAAAGGTGTGAAATCACCTGTTGCTTACCAGATGGATGATGGTAATTTTGATATCTATATCAAGACGGCAAAGGGAAAACGCTATGTGCAGGCTTCTCAGGATTTCCGTACTTTTGTGGAAGATTCCTTGGAAGCTTCTGCCGATGAAATCCTATGGGATAAGGATTCGGTACTGATCAATGGTAAAATGCAGAAGGGTGATGAGTTTGAAATACCTGCTGTTCACCTGAATTATATCCGTGCTTGGTTTAAGGCCTTGGATGAGGAGAATCGGGAAAATAACCGTCAGATTCCAAAAAACAATCAAGAACTGGCTGCGCTTGTCAAGGAATATAATGACAGACTGGTTGACATGCATGGTGAAAAGGCTGTTCTTACCCAGATGGATGAGAGCGACAGGATAGAGGCGAAGTTGGTGGTTGACGGAAAACAAACGAAGCGTATCTCAGATAAGTTGATTGGTATTTTCTTTGAAGATATCAGTCGGGCTGCTGATGGCGGACTGTGTGCCGAACTTCTTCAAAACGGTGATTTTGAATACAACAAGGATGATAGAAAGCATTCGTGGAATGCAACGACTGCTTGGCAGGGAGTGGACTTGTCTTCTGTTTCCGTAGAAAACGGAGTGAGCAAAAATAATCCTCACTATGCGGTGTTGGGTGCTACACCTATTTATAATATAGGATGGGATGGCATTTCTATCCTGCGAGGTGCTCGTGATGCGAAGAAGGAAGGAAAGCATGCTGCTTCTTATTATGACGTGAGTTTGTATGCTCGTTGCCTGAATGGAAAGAATAAGCAACTCATGGTAGCTTTGGTTAATGAAGCGGGGGGTGTTATATCACAGGCTAAGGTGAAGGTTGTTGGCAATGAGTGGTCTGAATATAAGGCGCAACTGGCCATTACTGATAAATATCAGGGAAATCTCGAAGAGGGTAAAGGCATCCGCTTGGCCCTTATTCCAAAGGGAGAGACTCAGGTGGGTATTGATCTCGTGAGTCTGAAACCTCATGATACTTATAAAGGTCACGGACTCCGCAAGGATCTGGCAGAGAAAATCGCAGAACTCAAACCGAAGTTTGTACGCTTTCCTGGCGGTTGTATGTTGCATGGACAGGGTCTGGACAATATCTATCATTGGAAGGAAACGGTAGGACCTTTGAAGGATCGCAAACCAGCCAGAAATATCTGGAATTATCATCAGACCAGACAACTCGGTTTCTATGAGTATTTCCAATGGTGCGAGGATATGGGTGCAGAGCCATTGCCAGTATTGGCAGCTGGCGTACCTTGTCAGAATTCTCAGTCTAATGCGCAAGGACTCTGCGGTCAGCAGGGAGGTATTCCGATGGAACAGATGCCACAGTATGTACAGGATGTACTCGACCTGGTGGAGTGGGCGAATGGAGATCCTGCCACTTCTTCATGGGCCAAGATGCGTGCTGATGCAGGACATCCGGCTCCTTTCAATCTGAAGATGATTGGAATCGGAAACGAAGACCTGATTTCTACGACATTCAAGGAACGTTATCTGATGATATGCAAGGCCTTGAAGCAGAAATATCCTGATATCGAGGTGATAGGAACGGTAGGTCCTTTCCATTATCCTTCTTCAGATTATATGGAAGGTTGGAAGATTGCTAAGGAAAACCGACTGTATATAGATGCGGTAGATGAGCATTATTACGAAAAACCAGGTTGGTTTATCAATCATCAGGACTATTACGACCATTATGACCGTAGCATGCCTAAGGTATATCTCGGTGAATATGCAGCCAATGGAAACAATGAGGTGGATCGTGCCTTGGCAGAAGGTATTCATCTCTGTAATGTGGAACGTAATGGCGATGTGGTGGAAATGACCTCTTATGCACCTCTGCTTTGTAAGGAAGGTTATGCCAACTGGAATCCGGATATGATGTACTTTAATAATAATAAGGTACGCGCGACTGAAAGTTATCACGTGCAAAAGATGTTCTCTGTTCATTGTGGCGATGTTTATATAGCTTCAGATTTACAGTTGCCTGAGGTCTTGAAACGCTATGTAGGTGTCAGTGTCGTGAAGGACAGTAAGTCGGGAAAGGTTTGGTTGAAAGTTGTCAATGCCTTGCCACGAACCCTGAAGTTGAAGCTTTCTGGTTTGACTCAAAAAGAAATCGAAATAGGTCCTCGTCAATCGAATGTTTGGTCCTTGTAGATTTTTTTCTGAAAGGATATTTTGTGTGAGATGTGTATATATATCTAAAACCGATATAAAATATGCAAGAAAACCGATATGATTGTTCGAAAAAGGAATGAATATTGGCTTTTTTGCATGTTTTATAGGGTGAAATGTAAAAAATAGAGGAAAATATTTGGTAGTTAAAGTTTTTTTTTATTACTTTGCACTCGAATAAATATTTGTGCAGTATTTGCATGAAGAAATATAATGATATTATTTAACAAATTTTAGAGAGACATGAAAAAGTTAGTTTTATTGTTTGCTGCCGTAGCTATGGCAGTATCAGTATCAGCTCAGACTGTTACTGAAAGCAAGACTTTCGACAACTTCTACATCGGCGTTAATGGCGGTGTAATGACAAAGACAACAAATCACAGTTGGTTGAATAACCTCAACTCTAATGCTGGTCTTCGTATCGGTCGTTGGTTTACTCCAGTATTCGGTTTGGCTGCTGAGAGCAATGTTTACTTCAACGATCACAACGCATATCCATCAAAGACTACTGTTCGTTATATGAACACAAGCTTGATTGGTACTGTAAACTTGAGCAACTGGTTTGCTGGTTACAAGGGTGAGCCACGTACATTCGAGGTTATCCCTGTTTATGGTCTTGGTTGGGCACACTCTTTCGGTACAGCAAATAACTGGAATGCTTTGACTTCTAAGGCTGGTATCGATTTCGCAGTTAACTTCGGTGCTGACAAGGCATGGCAGTTCTATGTAGAGCCATCTATGAACTGGGCTTTGAATGGTGATGGTTATGAGGGTGTTGCTTATGACATCAACAAGTCTGGCTTCCAGTTGAACGCTGGTTTCATCTACAAGTTCAAGAACTCTAACGGTTCTCACAACTTCACAATCGCTCAGCTCCGTGATCAGTCTGAGATCGATGGTTTGAACAGCCAGATCAACGACCTCCGCAACGATTTGAATAACAAGGATTCTCAGCTCTCAGCTAAGGACAAGCAGATCAAGGATCTTCAGAACGCTCTTGACGAGTGCAACAAGAAGCCTAAGTATGTAAAGCCAGCTACAGCTACAAACTTGCAGCCTACTGTATTGTTCCAGCAGGGCAAGTTTAATGTAGAGAAGAGTCAGATGCCTAACATCGAGTTGATTTCTCAGTATATGAAGAATCACCCAGAGGCTAACATCGAGATTAAGGGTTATGCTTCTCCAGAGGGTCCTAAGGAGTTGAATCAGAAGCTTTCAGAGAAGCGTGCTGAGGCAGTTAAGAATGTATTGGTAAAGAAGTACAAGATTGCTGCTGACCGTTTGACAACTAAGGGTATGGGCGCAACAGACAAGCTTTTCAAGCAGGTTGAGTTCAACCGCGTTTCTACTTTCAACGACAACAGCGTTGCTGAGTAATAAATGCATTGATTAGATTTTTTTATCAAACATATAAATCCTCAAGGTTTTTGCCTTGGGGATTTTTTTGTTCCATCTGATGTTACTTTCTGTTCCATCGGATGTTTTTTCTGTTCCTGTAATTGTATGTTCATAATTGATGTGAGGTACAACCCAAGGAGGAGTGAAATAATATAGAAAATTTAGGTTATAGTTTTTGTATTTTTAGTTTATTTGAATGCTCAATTCTAACGGAAATGTGTAGTTTCTGTAATAAATCGAAAGTAAATCGTTGGTTTATGTTACGAAATTCGCAATAAAATGAAAGTTTATGTGAAATTTGTTGGTTATTACATAAATTCTCAGTATCTTTGCAGTCAAAATTGAAAATATAAAAACAATATGAAACATCCATTAAGAAGTAGCGTCTGTACTGAAGGCAGAAGAATGGCAGGTGCCCGTGCACTTTGGGTAGCTGCAGGTATGAAACATGAGCAGTTTGGCAAACCAATTATTGCTATTGTGAATAGCTTTACACAGTTTGTGCCTGGTCATACTCATCTTCATGAAATCGGTCAGATAGTCAAGAAGGAAATTGAGGCAATGGGTTGTTATGCAGCCGAATTTAATACCATCGCTGTAGATGATGGTATTGCTATGGGTCATGACGGAATGCTTTACTCTTTGCCAAGCCGTGACATTATCGCAGATTCTGTAGAGTATATGGTCAATGCTCATAAGGCTGATGCCATGATTTGTATCTCTAATTGTGATAAGGTGACTCCTGGTATGCTCATGGCATCTATGCGCTTGAACATTCCTACTATATTCTGCTCTGGCGGCCCTATGGAAGCTGGTCGTTGGAAGGGTGAGAATGCTGACTTGATTACAGCTATGATCAAGGGTGCTGACACCAGTGTTTCTGATGAGGAGATGAAGCAGATAGAACAATGTGCTTGTCCTGGTTGTGGTAGCTGTTCGGGTATGTTCACTGCCAATTCTATGAACTCGCTGACTGAGGCTATTGGTTTGAGTCTCCCAGGAAATGGTACAATCTTGGCAACACACAAGAATCGTATCCAACTCTTCAAGGATGCTGCTCGTCAGGTAGTGAAGAATGCTTATGCTTATTATGAGGATGGTGATGAGAGTGTTTTGCCACGTAATATTGCAACACGTGATGCTTTCCTCAATGCAATGACTCTCGATATCGCAATGGGTGGTAGTACCAATACGGTGCTTCATCTTTTAGCAGTAGCTCAGGAAGCTGGTGCTGATTTCAAGATGGAGGATATCGATCAGTTGAGCCGCAAGGTTCCTTGTCTCTGCAAGTTGGCTCCAAATACTCAGAAATATAGTGTTCAGGAGTGCAATCGTGCGGGTGGTATCATGGGTATCCTGAATGAGTTGAACAAGGGTGGCTTGATCAATGGTAGCGTAAAACGTGTTGATGGAAAGACACTTGATGAGCAGATGAAGAAATATGATATCACAGGTTCTGAGCTTGATCCAGAGGCAGATAGAATCTATCATTCTGCACCTGGTAGAAAATTCTCTACCCAGATGGGTAGTCAGGATGCTCAGTGGGAAAGTCTTGATACTGACCGCGAGAATGGATGTATCCGTGACTTGGAACATGCTTATACAAAGGATGGTGGTCTGGCTGTTCTCTTCGGTAATATCGCTCAGAATGGTTGTGTAGTGAAGACAGCGGGTGTGGATCCTGTACTTTGGCACTTTGAGGGTCCTGCGGTTTGCTTCGATTCTCAAGAGGATGCTTGTGAGGGTATTCTTGACGGAAAGGTTAACTCCGGTGACTGCGTGGTTATTACTCACGAGGGTCCTAAGGGTGGTCCAGGTATGCAGGAGATGCTGTATCCTACTTCTTACATCAAGAGCCGCCATTTGGGCAAGGAGTGTGCCCTGATTACTGATGGTC
Source organism: Segatella hominis (assembly GCF_019249725.2). NCBI lineage: Bacteria > Pseudomonadati > Bacteroidota > Bacteroidia > Bacteroidales > Prevotellaceae > Segatella > Segatella hominis. The sequence continues at coordinate 1,582,518 of NZ_CP137559.1, read as the reverse complement.
GTTTCTCTGGTGGTACATCCGGTTTGAGTATCGGTCATATTTCTCCAGAAGCAGCTGCCGGTGGTAATATCGGTAAGATTAAGGATGGTGATATCATTGTCATTGATATTCCAAGTCGTTCTATCAACGTGAAGTTGTCAGATGAAGAATTGGCAGCCCGTCCTCAGCAGCCTTTGAAGCGTAACCGTGTGGTAAGCAAGGCTTTGCGTGCATACGCTCAGAGTGTAAGTTCTGCAGACAAGGGTGGTGTCAGAATCATTGATTAAGATGAAAATATATAGTTTTTGAAATCTTCAGTAGAAAGGTAATGGGAAGTTCTGCTTGGATGATATAGAGTGGAATTTTCCCATTCCTTTGAAATAAATATAATAATAATGGCAAAAGAAGTAATAACAGGAGCAGAAGCGTTGATGCGCTCCCTGAAAGCTGAGGGTGTAACAACCATTTTCGGTTATCCGGGGGGAAGCATCATGCCAGTGTTTGATTCACTGTATGGTTACACGAGAGGAGAAAATAAGGTGTTTGATCACATCTTGGTACGTCACGAGCAGGCTGCTGCTCATGCTGCACAGGGCTATGCTCGAGTCAGCGGCGAAGTGGGCGTGACACTCGTGACCAGTGGTCCTGGAGCAACAAATACTTTGACTGGTATTGCTGATGCCATGATGGATTCTACACCTATCGTGGTTATTGCTGGTCAGGTAGGTGTAGGCGCCTTGGGAACGGATGCGTTCCAGGAGGTTGATCTGGTGGGTGTTACCCAACCTATCTCTAAATGGGCTTATCAGATTCGTCGTCCTGAGGATGTGGCTTGGGCTGTGAGCCGTGCTTTCTATATTGCCCGCAGCGGTCGTCCAGGTCCTGTCGTTCTCGACTTTACCAAGAATGCCCAGATTGCTACTTGTGAGTGGGAACCTGTGAAATGTGAGAAGGTTACCTCTTACAATCCTTATCCTGCCATAGATGCCAAGGCTGTAGAGGAGGCAGCTGAATTGATCAATAATGCCAAGCGCCCATTTGCGCTGGTAGGTCATGGCGTGGAATTGGGTGGTGCTCACAATGAGTTGATTGAATTTCTGGAGAAGGCTGATATTCCTGCAGGTCGTACGCTGCTCGGTCTTTCTGCTTTACCAAGCAATCATCCGTTGAATATGGGTATGCTCGGTATGCACGGTTCGTATGCTACCAACATGAAGACTCAGGAGTGTGATGTGCTGATCGCTATTGGTATGCGTTTCAGCGACCGTATTACTGGTGTTCCTTCCAAATATGCTAAGCAGGCTAAAATCATCCATCTGGATATAGACAAGGCTGAAATTGACAAGGTCATCAAGACGGATGTTGCTGTGATAGGTGACTGTAAGCAGACTTTGCCGGCAATTACCCGTTTGCTGAACAAGAATGTTCACCGTGAGTGGAGAGATTCATTCGAGGTTTATCGCCAGCAGGAGCAGGAGAAGGTAATCGAGAAGGATATCCATCCTACAGAGGGTCCTCTGCTGATGGGCGAGGTGACCAATGTGGTAACGGAAGCTACCCATAATGAGGCTGTTCTCGTGAACGACGTAGGTCAGAACCAGATGATCAGTAGCCGCTACTTCAAGTTCACCAAGAAACTGAGTATTGTTACCAGTGGTGGATTTGGAACTATGGGATTCGGTCTTCCTGCTGCTATCGGTGCAACCTTTGGTGCTCCAGACAGAACCATCTGCTGTTTCTTCGGTGATGGCGGTTTCCAGATGAATATCCAGGAATTGGGTACGATCATGGAGCAGCAGGCACCTGTGAAGATGATTCTCCTGAACAACAATTATCTTGGCAATGTACGTCAGTGGCAAGACCTGATGTTTGAAGGCCGTCGCTCCTTTACCCACATGCTGAACCCTCGTTATGAGGAAATAGCCAAGGCTTACGGCATTCCTTACGATGTGGTCATCGACCGCAAGGATCTGAAGGCGAAAGTGGAGAAGATGATTGCTACCAAGGGGCCTTACCTTCTGGAGTGCGCCATCAAGGAAGATGAGGACATCGTTCCGATGACCTTGCCTGGCAAGAGTGTTGATGAAATGCAGTTGGAACTTCATTACTAAAGTTCTCGATTCATATATATATATAATTAAGGTGTAACCAGCATTTTACAAAGTAAAGTGTAACAGACATTTTAGAAAGGAAAAATAAGATGGACAATAATAGTGACAAGAAATTATATACATTGCTTGTTTATTCAGAGAACATTGCGGGTATCCTGAATCAGATTACCGCAGTATTCACCCGCAGACAAGTAAATATCGAGAGCCTGAACGTATCGGCCAGCAGCATCAAGAATATCCACAAATATACCATTACGGTATGGAGTGATCCTGAGCAGATAGAGAAAATCAATAAGGCGATAGAGAAGAAAATCGATGTCGTGAAGAGTGATTACTATGCGGATGATCAGATTTTCATCCATGAGGTGGCTCTTTTCAAGATTTCAACTCCTGTTCTGCTGGAAAACCCTGAGGTTTCCCGTACAATCCGCAAGCATGATGCTCGTATGATGGAGGTTAATCCAACTTACAGTACGGTACTCTTGGCTGGTTTGACAGAGGATATTGCAGACTTGTTCCATAAGTTGAACAGTTTTGATTGTCTCTTGCAATATACCCGCTCAGGCCGTATTGCAGTCACAAGAAGTTTCGATGAGCCTATCTCAGATTATCTGAAGCAGAGTGCGGAGGAATAACAGAGATAGAGAAATATAGGGATAAGCGGGCTACGATCGTAAGACAGTTGTTCTACGGTTGTAGCTCGTTTGTTTTTATGAACGCCGTTAGCAGAAGAAATTCTCGGTCTTTTCTTTGGCATTCTCAATAAAAAATTGTAGATTTGCAAAGAATTTAAAAACAAGAAGGCATTTTTTTCGTATAAGATATGGAATTATTAAGTAAAGTAGGAAGATACGAGTTTCTTTCGGAACCTTTTCATTGTGACTTTTCCAGTCACCTGTTTATGGGGCATTTGGGCAATCATTTGTTGAATGCTGCCGATTTTCATAGCAACGACCGTGGTTATGGCATGAACTATCTCATGCCACGACATAAGACCTGGGTGCTTAGTCGCTTGGCCATTGAGATGACCGAGATGCCAAAGTCGTATGACAAGTTCTATGTTGAGACCTGGGTGGAGAATGCCATGAAGTATTTCACAGCCCGTGATTTCAAGATATGTGGTAAGCTTGCTGCTGATGAAGAAGAGGAGAAGGTATATGGCTATGGCAAGAGTGTGTGGGCGATGATAGATACTGAGACCCGACAGCCGGTAGATATATTCTCCATCCATGATGGACTTATCAAGGAGTATATCGAGGAAGAGAAAGAATGTCCTATAGCAGCCAGTTCTCGTGTCAAGATGTCTGCCGATGCCAAGTTTGTGCGCAGTATCGACACCTATTATAATGATGTAGATGTCAATGGACATATCAATTCAGTGAAATATATCGAACATATTCTTGATTTATTCGACTTGGATTACTACAAGACCCATTTTTTGCAGAGATTTGAAATTGCATACGTGGCAGAGAGTCATCAGGGCGACCGTCTCAATTTCTATCAGGAGGAAGTAAATGAGGGAGAATATTGCATAAAGATAACAAAAATCTGCAAAAATGACGCAAAAGAAGTCGAAGTTGTAAGAAGTAAAGCGAAATTTGTAAAAAAGTGAAAGAAAAATTTGGTAGTTTCATATTGATTTATTACCTTTGCACCCAGATAAGAAAATAAACCCAGAGCCGCCCTCTTGGATAGGGGGTGGACGGATCAAACAGGCATTCTTTGGATAAGAATTAGCTCGCATCCGTATGGACAAGTTAAACCCGCGGCTCCACAACGGCAAGCCGCACAAAAAAAAATAATTATGGCAGAAATGAATTTCGGTGGCGTAATGGAAACTGTTGTCACCAGTCATGAATTTTCATTGGAGAAAGCACGTGAAGTATTGAAGAACGAAACTATCGCAGTTATCGGTTATGGTATTCAGGGTCCTGGTCAGGCTTGTAACCTTCGCGATAATGGTTTCAATGTCATCGTTGGACAGCGTCAGGGTAAAACCTATGAGAAGTGTCTGAAGGATGGTTGGGTTCCTGGTAAGACTTTGTTCTCTATCGAGGAAGCTGCAGAAAAGGGTACTATCATCTGTATGTTGCTTTCTGATGCCGGTCAGATTGCTTGCTGGCCAAAAATCAAGCCACACCTCACAGCAGGTAAGACTTTGTATTATTCACATGGTTTCGCTATCAACTGGAGCGATCGCACAGGCGTAGTTCCACCTAAGGATATTGATGTTATCATGGTTGCACCTAAGGGTTCTGGTACTTCTCTCCGCACAATGTTCTGCGAGGGTCGTGGTTTGAACTGCTCTTACGCTGTATATCAGGATGCATCTGGTAAAGCAGAGGAAAAGACTATTGCATTCGGTATCGGTATCGGTGCAGGATATTTGTTCAAGACTACATTCCAGCGTGAGGCTACTTCTGACCTTACTGGTGAGCGTGGTTCTTTGATGGGTGCTATCGAGGGTCTTTTGGAGGCTCAGTACGATGTACTTCGTGAGAACGGTCACTCTCCATCTGAGGCTTTCAACGAGACTGTTGAGGAGCTGACTCAGAGCCTTGGCCCTCTCTTCGGTGAGAAGGGTATGGATTGGATGTATGCTAACTGTTCTACAACTGCACAGCGTGGTGCTCTTGACTGGGCTCCTCGTTTCCGTGAGGCTATCAAGCCTGTTATGGAGTGGTTGTATTACTCTGTTAAGACTGGTAATGAGGCTCAGATTTCTATCGACAAGAACTCTCAGGCTGATTACCGTGAGAAGTTGAACGCTGAACTCGAGGCTATGCGCAACAAGGAAATGTGGCAGGCTGGTGTTACAGTTCGTAAACTTCGTCCAGAAAATAACTAATTTTTTTCTCGTACATAATGTTGGAAAGGGAATGGTCCGCGAGGGGTCGTTCCCTTTTTGTTGTTTATCTCTTTTTGTTGTTTATCTCTTTTTGTTTTGTTTATTTTTTTTGTTAGTTTTACAGATAGATATAACTGCCGTCTATATGTATCTGGTTTTCTGATACCAGCATTTCTAAAGCATTTTCTAACTGCTGGCTCGGTACTTGTATCTCTCTTAATTCTGTAATGTGGTGTTTCTTTTGATCACCTAATATCTGGAGAATACTTTCTTTTGCCTTTTCAAACATCTGTTTGGCTACAGAATCGTTGTCTTTGTGTTCCAGACAGACATCGCATTGCTTGCAATCCTCCTTGGTTTCTTCTCCGAAATAGCGTAAGAGTTGTCGTGAACGGCAGATAAAGTCTGTTTGTGCATATGCTATCATACTGTTGATACGTTTTACGAATTGTTCTTTTCTGTTTTCGTATGCTTCTTGGGTGATGACGACCTTATCTCCATCAATTCTATCCCGGGTATAGGTGATATACGGGATTTTTCTACGAGGAACGAAAGTGATGATATGTTTGGTGGCAAGGCATTTCAATGCGAAATATACCTGCTGGATACTCAATTCTGCCTGTTGGGCTATCAGAGATTCGTCGATATATACGAAGTCTGTGAAGAGTCCTCCGTAAACGCGTAGGAGGGACGTGACAACCTGGTCTTCATTTTCTGACAGATTATCCAGTAGATAAAGGTCGCTTCTGTTCAGGTTGAACATGAGGCGGGCTTTCCCGTCGGGATTGTCTTCGTAATGAATGTAACCACACTGTTCCAGTATTCTCAAAGCAGCATCTACTTTTGTAGGGTAATACTTATAGATATAGCTGAATTTCTCTATGTTGAATTCGAAAGTTTTTCCGCAACCGCTCCCCACACCTATTTGGAAGAAATAGGCGAGGTGTTCGTAGATATCCCTGATTAGTTCTTTCTCAGGAAAGGTATCGTTGATGCGTTTGGTCAGTTTGCGTTCGTCGCTGGCATCATAGAGTAGTACTGCGTATGATTTGTTGCCATCTCTACCCGCACGACCAGCCTCCTGGAAATAAGCTTCCAGAGAGTCTGGGCAATCTATATGGATGACCATTCTCACATCGGGTTTGTCGATACCCATACCGAAGGCATTGGTAGCAACCATCACTCTTATCTGATCTTCCTGCCACTCTCTCTGTCGTTCATCCTTTACGGCAGGGTCAAGTCCTGCATGATAGAAAGTGGCAGGGATGCCGTTCTTATTGAGGATTTCTGCTATTTCCTTCGTACGGCGGCGGCTTCTAACATAGATGATGGCAGAACCCTGTACACATTTCAGGATATGAACCATTTCGCCATGCTTGTCGGTCGTAATGCGTACAATATATGCCAGGTTTTTGCGTTCAAAACTCATTTTGAACACATTCTTTTCTGAAAACTGGAGTTGGTTCTGGATATCATCTACGACTTCTGGGGTAGCCGTGGCAGTAAGTGCCAGGATAGGTGTTCCCGGTTTCAGCTTTCTGATATCTGAAATCTTCAGATAAGAAGGACGGAAATCATATCCCCACTGACTGATGCAGTGGGCTTCATCCACTGTGATAAAGCTTACTTTGATGTGGCGTAATTTGGTCTGGAAAATATCCGTAGAAAGTCTTTCTGGAGAGACATACAGAATCTTGACTCCGCCAAAGATACAATTCTCAAGTGTCTGTATGATTTCACTTCTGGATCTGTCGGCATAGATAGCATCTGCCAGGATACCGCGTTCCTTGAGGTGGCTAACCTGGTCTTTCATGAGGGCTATGAGGGGCGTAATCACGATGCAAACGCCATCCTGGGCGAGTGCAGGAACCTGAAAAGTGATGGATTTTCCACCACCAGTAGGCATAAGACCGAGGGTATCCTTACCCTGTGATATACTTTCGATAATGTCTCTCTGTATGCCACGGAAGTCAGGATACCCCCAGTATGTTCGCAATATCTCTTGAAATTTATCTGTCATTTAGTCATTTGGGTCTGTTGGAGTCAGAAATCAGGAGTTTTCCTATTTCTCACTGTTGTTCGGACGGATATCCTCAATTTGCAGTTGTACCTGATTCTTCTTGAAGATATTGTCTTCTATGGTATATACAATGTCGAAACTCCGTTTGCTCTTGATGTATCGTGCAGCGGCACTTTGTCCGAAGGCAATGCCGTTGACCACGTTGCTCGACTTAGAGTCCACAAGTTCCAGCTTGATGTGCTCCTGTTCCCTTCCTACTACTTTGCTTGTACCATAGTCATACACTTTGGTCGTGCAGAATATCGGCTTTTGATTGCCTGGTCCAAAAGGTGCAAACCGTTTCAGGTCACTGTACAGGTGCTTGGTGATGTCTTTGAAATCAATCTCCGCGTCAATATGAAGCAAGGCTTCTGTCTGCTCTGGAGCGATATGTTCCTCTACATATTTCTGGAATCTTTCTCTGAATTCTTTTACCTTATCCCATTTCAGAGTAAGTCCGGCAGCGTATGTATGTCCACCGAAATTCATGAGAATATCGCGGCAACTCTTGATGGCAGAATAGACATCAAAGCCCGTAACACTGCGTGCTGAGCCTGTGGCCATGTCACCATCTTTGGTCAGAACGACGGTAGGGCGGAAATAGATTTCCGTGAGTCTTGAGGCAACAATGCCGATGACTCCTTTTTTCCATCCTTCATCGTAGAGCACAATACTGGAGTTGTGCTTCTGGGTTTCGAGTCTTGACACGATACCATTGGCTTCCTCCGTCATCTGCTTGTCGATGTCCTTACGTTGTTCGTTGTATTCATTGATGTGTTTTGCCATGCGGATGGCAGTAGCAAAATCTCTTTCTACCAGCAGGTCAACGCTCAGTTTGCCGTTTTCCATTCTTCCTGAAGCATTGATGCGTGGACCAATCTTGAATACGATGTCGCTCATTGAGATCTCTCTGCCATTGAGTCCGCAGATATCAATGATGGAACGCAAACCGATACTTGGATTGGTATTGAGCAACTTGAGACCATGGAAAGCGAGGATACGGTTTTCTTCCTCAACAGGCACGATGTCGGCAGCGATGCTTACGGCACAGAAGTCGAGCAGCGGGATGAGTCTGGAGAACGGAATGTTGTTGTTCTTGGCGAAAGCCTGCATGAATTTAAAGCCTACGCCACATCCGCAAAGGTGCTTGAACGGAAAGGTATCGTCAGGACGCTTAGGGTTGAGAATAGCCACAGCAGGAGGCATCACCTCGTCTGGTACGTGGTGATCACAAATGATGAAATCTATGCCAAGAGACTTGGCATATTCTATTTCCTTGATGGCTTTGATGCCACAGTCAAGGATGATGATCAGTTTTACACCTGTCTCGTTGGCAAAGTCTATTCCTTTCTTGCTGACTCCGTATCCCTCATCATATCTGTCGGGGATATAGTAATCGATGTTGGAATAGAATTGCTGCAGGAACTTATAGACCAAAGCTACGGCAGTGCATCCATCTACGTCGTAATCGCCATAGACAAGGATGCGCTCCTTGCGTCCCATCGCATCATTGAGGCGGTCAACGGCTATGTCCATATCCTTCATGAGGAATGGATTGATCAGGTCGGCAAGCTGGGGTCTGAAAAAACGTTTGGCTGCCGATTCTGTCGTAATGCCTCTTTGGATGAGAAGCTGTCCTAAGATAGGGCTGATGCTTAGCTTTTCGCCCAGTTCCTTTGCTGCTTTTTCTTGCTCTGGTGTAGGTGCTTCATAATTCCATTTAAAATGCATCTTAATTATTTTTTATTTCTGCCGTCAAAGTTACAAAAATAAAACGACAAATAGAAATGTTTTAACTTGAAAATAGCAGAAAAAGCATGAATTATGCAAAAAAAGGCAGCAAACCTGATGGATTGCTGCCTTTTTAAAATATTTATCTAAGTTTCTTTTCTTCCTGTTATCCTTAGATTCCGAGTTTTTTGCGGATATCCTTAGGGATGGCATTCTTGTTTACCATGAAGTCCATAGTCTTGTATGCTACGAATGCCTTGGTCATGTACCAGGTTCCCTTGTAATCGCCATACTCACCCCATGAGTTCTTCACCATGTAGTACTCCTTACCATTCTGGTCCTTTGCGATACCATAGATGTGCATACCGTGGTCATCGGTAGTCTCCCAGTTATCGAAAGCTTCCTGACGCATCTGCTGTGTTGGTACAACCTCAGGAGCGTTGACACCCAGTGAGTCGAACTTCTCTTTCTTCTCGTCTTTTGAAAGCTTGAACCAGTGGTCTGCATCGGTGCCTGCCATAGAACGAACCTTCTTTACATCGTAAGCGATACCGAGACCTTTGCGAGTGAAACCATCCTCTGTTACGTCGCCACCCCAAGCTATAGTATAACCGTTGTTGACTGCGTTGTCGATAATCTTGCAGATGTCTTCCATTGGAACGTTGTAGCTCATAGGCCAGCGCCAGTTGTCCTGTACCTCAACAGCAAACTGACTCCACATTGGGTGGTGGGTATAGCTGGTGATGGTTACATAGTCATCGAGATTCAAACCGAGGCTCTCGCAGAATGACTGTGGAGTATATTGCTTGCCCTGATAGGTAAACTTCTCTGGAGTCTTACCGATGTAAGAGTCGATGATGCCCTGAAGACCGCTCTTCCAAGCAGAAGAAATTTTCTTAGCATTGCTCTTGGCAACAGCTTCTACGTATGGAGTCATCACATCGAAGAACTCACCGAAGTTGGCAAGTGAGTCACCTGTCAATGTACCTGGTGCTGGCATTGCATTCTCTGGTACGATACCATAGTGCTTCAAAGCATACAGTACATCGTATGCGCTACCGCCCTGTGAGAAGCTCACGTCACCGTGCATTCTGACAGCCATTGTGGCGCGGTCCATGTATGTCTTGTTGGCAACGAACATCTCGCTCAAGTCGTATGTCTTGCCTGTCTTCTTCAAAATCTCGCTCTCAAAATAGCTGAGCGTAGAGTAAGCCCAGCACGTACCACTGCGGTTCTGATCCTTGATGCTGGTGATAGGGTTTTCCTTTACCACTGTAAATACTGGCTTGTTCTTTGCGATAGCTGCTGAATCAGTAGCGGTCTTTGCGCTTGCACCTGTGGCAACCAATGCCATCAATGCTGCTGCGATCAATGTTTTCTTCATTAAAATTTCTCTTTATATTAATAATGTTGTTCTTTCTTTTCTCTCTCTTCAAGGGAATTGCTTATCTGTTGGCTGCCATGTAGTCCTCTACATCCTTTGGATGATAAGGGATGCGGTCTTTACCCAAGAATCTGCAACCGTCTTTGGTGATGAGTAAATCGTCCTCGATACGGATACCTCCGAAGTCCTTGTAGGTTTCCAACTTGTCGAAGTTGAGGAACTCTGCGCAATGACCTGAAGCCTTCCAGTCGTCGATGAGGGCAGGGATGAAATAGATTCCCGGTTCATCTGTTACTACGAAACCTTCTTCGAGGCGGCGACCCATGCGCAGGCAGTTGGTACCGAACTGTTCCAGGTTAGGACGAACTTCCTCATCGAATCCTACATTGATCTGGTCGAAATTCTCCATATCGTGTACGTCCATTCCCATCATGTGACCTAATCCGTGAGGCAGGAACATGGCATGAGCACCAGCCTTGACAGCCTCTTCTGTATCACCCTTGGCAAGTCCTAACTCCTTGAGCTTATCAAACATCAGGCGGCATACTGCAAAGTGAACATCTGCGTATTTCACACCAGGCTTGGCAACTTCGAGTGCATAGTCGTGGCAAGCCTCAACGATAGAGTAGATTTCCAACTGGCGCTGGGTAAACTTACCGCTTACTGGCATGGTACGTGTATTGTCAGAGCAATAGTTGTTGATGGTCTCGGCACCAGCATCGCAAAGAGCCAGTCTGCCAGCTTCCAGAATGCTCATGGAAGGATTGCCGTGCATAATCTCACCATGCTGACTGAAGATAGTAGGGAAACTGACCATTGCTCCATAAGAGTTGGCAATTCCGTCAACCTGTCCGCCTACAAATTTCTCTGTTACTCCTGGACGAGTCAACTTCATGGCAGTGGTATGCATCTTGTAACCAATAACAGCAGCACGTTCCAGTTCCTCGACTTCCTCAGGAGTCTTGGTAGAGCGCATCTTTACCACAGCCTTGATGAGATCCATAGAGGCCTCTTCCTTTTGCTGGTTAGGGTGGATGCCGAGGAGGTCGAATATCTGGAGCTTGATGTCAAAGCGATAAGGAGGCAGGAAATGTATCTTGCGCTTCTTAGACATGGCATCATTGCAGATAGTCTTCAGAGATTTCATAGGTGCAGAGTTGTGGACACCAACCTGTTCTGCCAAGTCGTGTACGCTTTCCACGCTGCCATACCATACGATATCTTCTATATCTATGTCGTCACCGATCAATGTCTCGATGTCGTTGTCAATGTCGATTACACCTACCAGACCATCGCGCTGCTGTCCGAAATAATAGAGGAAAGTAGAGTCCTGACGGAATGGATAGTATCCATTGTTAGGGAAATTACAAGGTGAATTGTTATTTCCGAAAATCAAAATTACGCCTTCACCTACAAGCTTCTTAAGCTCTTGGCGGCGCTGAATGTAAGTGTCCTTACTAAACATATTTTTAGTTTTTTGTTATATTTTGGTGCAAAGTTAGTGATTATTTCCCAAAAAATGCTTATCTTTGCAAGCAAAATCGTATAAAAAGTGAGAATTTATAAATAATTAATAATAAAAGCCCGCTTTTTGTGCAAAAATGAATAAAAAAAACAGGTAAATGGTATGAAGATAGAAAGAAAAACGGGACTGGTCTTGGAAGGAGGCGGAATGAGAGGTGTGTTTACAAGCGGGGTACTGGATGCCTTCATGAAACACGATTTGTATTTCCCATATACGGTGGCTGTTTCTGCAGGTGCTTGCAATGGTATGTCGTATATCAGTCGCCAACCCCGTCGTGCCCGTATTTCCAATATCGATTACTTGGATCGGTATGAATATATCGGTCTTCGGCATCTGGTTACTCAAGGTTGCATCTTCGACCGCCGGTTGCTTTATGATAAATTTCCCAACCAGTTGTTGCCTTTCGATTTTGATACTTTTTTCCAGCATGCGGAAGGTTTTGAGATGGTAACGACCAATTGTCTGACGGGGCATGCCATGTATCTTTCTGAAACTCATGATAAGCAGCGTGCTCTGGATATCGTCAGAGCTTCAAGCAGTTTGCCTTATGTCAGCAAGATTGTGAATGTGGATGGTATCCCGATGCTGGATGGTGGTATCGCCGACAGTATTCCTGTTCAGCATGCCATCGATATGGGATATGAGCATAATGTGGTGATACTGACCCGCAACAAAGGGTGGCGTGATCATGGGAAGGATCGCAAGATACCTTATTTATATAAGAACTATCCTCGCCTTCGTGTTGCTCTGAGTCATCGTCATAAGGTATATAATGAACAACTCCAACTTGTAGATGATCTGGAGGCCGCAGGCAAGATCACATGTATTCGCCCGCTTCGTCCGCTTGAGGTGGGACGTATTGAGAAAGATACTGTCAAATTGGAACGGTTATACGAAGAAGGCTTCACTTTAGGTGAAGCCTTCTGTAAGGAGTTTATTTGAATTAAACGTAAATTCCCAATATTTTTTGGAGGTTTTTCTCTCTTGTTGCTCCCATGATGAGGAACAAGTCTATCAGCCACCAGATTCCACATCCTCCACAGGTTATGAGTTTTAGTATTCCGATAATCACATCACCGATGTAGATACGGTCGATTCCTAAGGAACCTACGAGAACAGAGAGAATGATAGCTATGGTTGGATCTTTGGATTGAGCCAGATAGATACTGGCGGTATTATAATCCATTTCTAACAGTTTTTCTCTGAGGATACCCAAAGCTTCGTATGGCAGTTTGCTGCCATATATAGCAATCAGTTGATCAACTTGTAGATTGTTCATAAGCTTGACATTAAATGTTGAGAATATTTCTTAGTACAAACCAGATGCAAAAAGAATAGACGTATATCCAGACAGCAATTTTACCTTCGAAAATACTTGTCATTTTCTCTTTTAATTTCCCATTCGGTAAATAATATGTTGCTATGATGATAAGCGTATAGGGGAGGGCGTATATTAAATAATAGTTATAGTGACAGGCTTTTAGTACATCTCCATTAGTGAGGGCATGTAAGAAACGTTGTATTCCACATGCAGGACAACTAAGTGTGGTTATCAGCTTAAAAGGGCATTTAGGCCAAAACCAATAGTTGCTTGGATTGAAGCTGTACAGTAAACTGAGTGCTACTATAACTATTAATAAATATGTGTACTTGTTTTTTGCAATTTGCCTGAAACGCTTACATGCCAAGCATAGCAAAGATGGTTGCACCATAGACTAACAAGTAGATTATGTTGATAACCAAACCGATACCTATACCGATAAGACTCCATTTCTTAGCCTCTTGTGCTGCTAAATTAGCCGCTTCATATTGCTTTGCATAATAAAGGCCATTTACCTTACTTGCCTTAACGATACCTACAATACCAAGTGGCAAGCAACAGCAGATTGTGCAGATGATAGCAAGTACAAGATTGTTGTCTGGTTTTGGAGGCATAGGTGTGCTGACCTGCTGTTCAAAATTGTTTTGTTCCATAATTGTGTACGAGTTAGACCATTTCTTTTTTAGTTACTAGAAATGTAGTCTGGTCTTTTCGCTACTTTCTAGTTTTTATTTACTTTTACTTTTTTGATTTTTGTCTTATTTAGAAAATTGAGTTACTCTGTTTTAGATTGTTCTTTTTTATTGAAAGATTTGCTCCGAAATATCTTTATTCTTCTAATAAATCAGGGCGCAGGCGTCTGGTTCTTTCCATGGCCTGATCAAATTCCCATTGGCGAATCTTAGCCTCATTTCCGCTCAGCAGTATCTCTGGAACTTTCCAACCCTTATAGTCTGCTGGTCGGGTATAGATAGGGGCTGCAAGAATGTCGTCCTGGAAACAGTCGGAGAGAGCGCTTTGTTCATCGCTGATGACTCCTGGAACCAAACGGATTACTGCATCAGAGATAATGGCTGCAGCAAGTTCGCCACCTGTCAATACGTAGTCGCCTACAGAAATCTCACGGGTGATGAGATGGTCTCTCACTCTTTGGTCAATACCCTTGTAGTGACCGCAGAGGATGATGAGGTTGCCTTGCATAGACATCTCATTGGCAATCTTCTGGTTGAAAGTCTCTCCGTCTGGAGAAACATAGATGACGTCATCATATTCGCGTTCAGCCTTGAGGGCAGTAATGCAGCGATCGATAGGTTCGCATTGCATCACCATGCCGGCACTTCCTCCGTATGGATAGTCATCTACTCGTTTCCATTTATCTAATGTATAATCGCGCAAGTTATGGAGATGAATCTCTGCGAGACCCTTCTTCTGTGCACGTGCCAGGATAGACTCATTGAAGAATCCCTCCAGCATTTCCGGTAATACAGTGATAATATCTATTCTCATATTGAATGCAAAGATAATATAATTTGAGCAAGTAGCCAAATGATTCTGCTATTATTTTCATTTGGAATGTATTGCAAAGAATTATATACGTCTTACTTGATGATAACCTTCTTCTTTCCGATGATGTAAACTCCCTTGGTGAGCTGACTAACATCTGTGCCCAAGTAGCGTCCATCGAGGGTGAAGATACGTGTATCCTTCTCCTGATTCTGCTGGATGACAGGGCTGTCGATGCCTGTAGCAAAGTCCTTGAGATAATCGAAGGTAATGACGCCGTCGGTCTCCTTGATGTTGTAGAAAGGCTTTTTCAATGTGCTGTTGTTGAGTTCGACACTCAAAAGTTCGGTCTTATTTTTTTTAGTACCTGGGAATGGATCGCCTTGGAGACTTAAATTGTATTGATCGTCTGTCCATTGCTTTCCTTTACCATGGTTGTAGTCTGAGATTACATAACCATCGGCAGGAACAATCATGACATTGGGTTTGCCTATTTCATTGTTGAGTCTGTTATTAAGGCTGACTGTAGGGTAAGGGTAGTCGATGCGCCAAACTAACATACCGGTAGTATTGAAGGCTTTGGTTATTCCCCTCCACCAACCATCTGTCTGGATATTTTGGATAAGGAGATATTCGTCATTCTCTCCATTGATCTTGTAAGCTTTTCTGT
Source organism: Segatella hominis (assembly GCF_019249725.2). Taxonomy (NCBI): domain Bacteria; kingdom Pseudomonadati; phylum Bacteroidota; class Bacteroidia; order Bacteroidales; family Prevotellaceae; genus Segatella; species Segatella hominis. The sequence goes on along the minus strand of NZ_CP137559.1, from coordinate 1,567,387 downwards.
CGCTGGCATAGGAATTCAAGATTACCTGTTTTGCATCATCTCCTAATTCTACAGGAGTAGTCCAGCCCATTACATCCATTTCCCATGGGGAATATGGAGTAGGAAAATAGCCGCTATATGTATATTCTCCTCCGTCCATCAAATCCCAGTATTCTGGGTTTTGGTTATCTACTCTTGATGCCTCAACTGTAGGATAAAGGTCTGGAAGTCCCATTGTATGGCTGAATTCATGACAGAAAAGTCCGATACCATTGAGCAATTTCATACCATTGAACTTCTCCTCCTCTACAGTAGGAGAAGCATTCAACTCGTTGTTGATACCATATCTGCAAATCCTCTTACCATTCAACTTGAGCAAGTTGTTGGTTCCCGGCTCATAGAATGCGTTAGTGCCTGATTTTGGCCAAAGACAATCAGAACTGTTGCCACCGAGACTCTCGCTATAACCTGCATATATGACATACACCAAGTCAACATAGCCGTCATTATTTTGATCGTAGTCTGCAAAGTTGACCTTACTTGATACGCTCTTGCAAGCTTCGGCTATCATTTCTGCAAAATTTACATCGGTAGCTTTACCAATATTTCCACCATAATATGCAGAATTCTTACTTACGGTAACGGGACCTACGATGTCAAACTGAGGAGTGAACTTTCCCTGACTCATATCATTGAAGTACTGGGATACACTGCCGTAGTTTACCATTCCTTTTGTAACATAAGCATTATTGGCTTCAGGTGCTGCTTCTCCTTCGGCTCCTTTAAGATAATGGGTAAATGTGGCAACAGGATCTGATGTCTTGAATTTGACATCCTGAAATTCTACCAGAATGACCAAAGCCTTCGGTGAATCGGTATGAGGGAAATATGCAGGAGTTACTGTGCCGATAGGTTTTGCAAGTGCCTGAGGCTCTGCATTGAGCAAGTTGAGGAACTTTTCCTTGTTCTGGTTATTAATGACCTGTTCTTCCACAGTTCCACGTTCACCAGCATTATGAGCCAACTGTGGGGTTGCTTTCAGTGTTCCGTCTTCCTCCACCTGTGCTACATAATAGTTGCTGCCCACTTGTACGAGAAGTACATCGTCTGCGGTACTGTACCAGCTGAAGTGTTCATCACCATGAAGGCGAATGGTCAGTTGGCTGCCATCACTCTGGGTAATGGTGGTGAGTTCTGTATGCGCTTTTGCAGCAAAGCCGCTTGCGATGCCCATCAGAGCAAATACAATGCTAAGTAAAATCTTCTTCATATAATGATTTTTAATTATTAATGCTAATTTCGTTTGATTGATGCTTTATTTGAATGCTAAATGATAACTTTATTTGTTTGATAGAATTCTTTATTTGAAATAATATTGTCCCTTCTTCAGGGTCTGGTGACCAAACTCGATGGCATGGTGCGGACAATGGTGGTAACAATTGAAACATGTGAGGCAGTCGTCATGATGCAGCCATACAGGCATTTTCCCTTTATCGCCATCAATATCTCCAACGGGACAGACATGGGCGCAGATGCCACATTTCACACATTTGTCTGCTGTGACGTGAAAACGCTTGTCTGTAATGAGAACTTTTTCAAAGAAACCACCCACAACCTTGGTGAAAAACCATGGAATAGGACCTTTTACCAATCTGCAGATACCTTCCTTACGATTGAAAATCTCCTCGCTGATTTCTTCCAGTTCCAAAGCAGACTTCTCCTTTTTCCGAATCTCCTTTTCCTTCGGATCGACATCCATGAAAGGTAATCCTACGTATGATTCGGGCATGATGAGAGAGAAGGAAGAGGCTACCTCATGCACTCCGATATTCGATAAGGAAGAATTGGAGGCAATCGTTTCGTTGAGATTCTCTATGGTCAGTCCGATACTGTCACCAGCCGTACAGACTGCATAGGCGTAAACGGGGCTTGGAACTGGCGATTCATAGTTGGGGTGCACTTCTTCAGTTGGTAGATTGACCTGAAGTTTAGCTATAAATTCCCTGACAAGTCTTGGAACCCTCCAACCATGAACGGGGAAAACGAAACCAAGCCGTTCACCTTTTTCCAAGATGAACGGCTCAGTATATTGGGCGCCTGATTTTTTGATGAGCCTCATTTCTTCGGCAATATCAATCAGTCGCTCATGTGTAGCTGTTGCCAATTTGATGGCAGCCCAGCGGGTATTTCCTGTACCAGAAAAATAAAATATCATTTTTTAGTTTCAGTGCAATCAGATTTATTTCTGTTCTTCCACCATGACACCCTCGATGTAAAGGCGTGTCATCTCAACGTTGCCATTGCTACGAACGGTGATAGACTTCTTGAAATGACCAGGGAACATACCCTTGCCATTGTATGTTACAGTAATCTGACCTTTCTGGCCTGGTGCGATAGGCTGCTTGGTATAGGCTGGAATAGTGCAGCCGCAACTGGCGATGGCCTGATTGATAATCAATGGCTTATTGCCTACGTTTGTGAAAGTGAAAGTAGTCTTCTGTACTGGAGACTTCTCACTGAAGTTGCCAAAGTTGTGTACCACTCTGTCAAACTTGATTTCTGCCTGTGCGCTTGCTGTTGCTACCATGGCAACAAGCATTGTCAGCGCTAAGATAAATCTTTTCATATCTTTGATTTTATTTATATTCAACTTTTTATTTGCATATTTGGATGCAAAGTTACGCATAAAGTTTAGTATTCTGCTACTTTTTTACAATATTTTATACTTAATCATGCGATATTCTATTTTTTATCAAGCAATTGAGCCAGAAATTGTCCTGTAAGACTCTTCTTGCATTGCATCACTTCCTCTGGCGTACCGGCAACAACCAGGTTGCCACCCTTGTCACCTCCTTCAGGACCGAGGTCGATGATATAGTCGGCGCATTTGATGACATCAAGATTATGCTCGATGACAACCAGTGAGTGCCCTCTCTCAATGAGTGCATTGAAAGCATGAAGCAGTCGCTTGATATCATGGAAGTGCAGACCGGTGGTTGGCTCGTCGAAGATGAAGAGGGTAGGTTCCTGATCTTCCTTACCGATGAAGAAGGCAAGTTTGACACGCTGGTTTTCTCCACCAGAAAGCGTACTTGAATTCTGTCCGAGCTTGATATAGCCTAATCCGACTTCCTGCAAAGGGTGTAAACGGCTGACGATGACGCGGCAGGAATCGAAGTCACCATTATTGTGCTGGTTCTTCTCATCTGCAAAGAATTCGATAGCTTCGTTCACGGTCATGTTGAGCACATCATTAATATTCTTACCTCCGTATTGTACCTCAAGGATATCGTGCTTGAATCGTTTGCCTTTGCATGCTTCGCATTGCAAAACCAGGTCTGCCATGAATTGCATTTCGATTGTTACATAACCTGCTCCCTTGCACTCTTCACATCTTCCTCCCTCAGCATTGAAGGAGAAATAGGCAGGAGTGAATCCCATCTGTTTTGACAACGGTTGGTTGGCAAAGAGCGAACGGATGGCATCGTATGCCTTCAGATAGGTGGCAGGGTTGCTGCGGGAACTTTTACCGATAGGGTTCTGATCCACAAACTCCACATGCTTGATGGCGTTGACATCGCCTTCTAAGCCTAAGTGCTCGCCTGGCGCATCTGCCACCAAGTCTAAATGACGGCGCATGGCAGGGAAGAGGATTCCCTTGATGAGCGAACTCTTGCCGGAACCTGAAACACCAGTCACCACTGTAAAAACATTGAGTGGCAACTTGACGTCGATGCCTCTCAGGTTATTCATTCTGGCACCCTTGATTTCGATGAAACGGTTCCAGGCACGATGGCTTGTTGGCGTTTCTATCTTTTCATGATGGGTGAGATACTTGATGGTGTAACTATCAGGGTATTTCTCCAAGAGTTTCTGCTGGGCTTCCTTGTCGGTAGTAGAATACTCAGAAGCAGGACCGGCATAAACCAGTTGACCGCCCAGACGACCAGCATCCGGACCGATATCTATCAGGTAGTCGGCAGCCCGCATGATTTCCTCGTCATGCTCTACGACGACTACCGTATTTCCTAATTGCTGCAATTCTCTCAGCACCTTGATGAGTCGTGCTGTATCTCTGCTGTGAAGACCGATGCTTGGCTCGTCGAGAATATAGACACTTCCTACAAGTGAAGAACCTAAGTTGGTGGTCAGGTTGATGCGCTGGCTTTCACCTCCAGAAAGGGAGTTGGAAAGACGATTGAGCGTGAGATAACCGAGTCCCACATCCAGCAGAAACTGCAGGCGGTTTGTAATCTCTGCCAAGAGTCTTTTGCTCACGCATTTCTCGTGTTCGGTCAGTTCCAGTTTGGTAAACCAGATCTTGAGATTGGTGATAGACATCTCCACGAGTTCAGTAATACTTTTGCCGCCAATTTTCACATAGTTAGCTTCTTTCTTTAAGCGAGTGCCGTGGCAATCTGGACAAATCGTCTTGCCGCGGAATCTGCTGAGCATCACGCGGTACTGTATCTTATATTGGTTTTCCTTCACCATTCTGAAGAATTCGTCAATGCTCACCCTGTCGTGTGGCTCACGATTCTTCTCAGAAGGAAGACCATGCCAAAGCCAATCTTTCTCCTTTTGAGAGAGTTCGAAGTATGGTTTGAAAATAGGGAAATTATAGGGCTCTGCTCTGCGGATAAATTCCTTGAGCCACATACCCATCTTTTCTCCTCGCCAGCAAACCACACAACCGTCATAAACACTCAGGGAAGTATTTGGGATGACGAGCTTTTCGTCGATGCCGATTACGCTTCCGTAACCCTCGCAGGTAGGACAGGCACCCAGAGGAGAATTGAAGGCAAACATATTGTCTGACGGTTCCTCGAAGGTCATTCCATCTGCTTCAAAACGGGTCGAAAAATCATAGGCAATCTTACTTGGCAAGAACAGGAGGCGGCAGGCGCCATCTCCTTCGTAAAAAGCTGTTTCGGCTGAGTCCATGAGACGGCTGATATCATCTTTTTCTTCACTTACAGAAGAACGGTCTATCACGAGAAAGATTTCCATGCCTGTTTCAGTCATCAGCTTTTTGAGCTTTTCGTCAGAGGCTTCAAGAAGATCCCTCATGCTTACTTCTGGCGAAAGCATCTCGCCGCTATTGGCTTTATCCAGAAAGTCTTCGATGCGTTCAAACTCATTTTTCACCAAAATACGTGCATATCCTTCCTGAATATACATCTCCAGTTGCTTGCTGAGGCTTCGTCCCTCAACGATGTGAAGAGGGGAAAGGATGACAAACTTGGTGCCCTTGGAATATTGGCGGGTACAAGCTAAGATGTCTTCTGTAGTATGGCGCTTCACCTCCTGACCGCTGATAGGAGAAATAGTTTTTCCTATGCGAGCATAGAGTAATCTGAGATATTCGTAAATTTCAGTACTGGTACCCACGGTGGAACGTGGGTTACGGGAAATAACTTTCTGTTCGATGGCGATGGCAGGTGGCAATCCCTTGATGAAGTCACATTCTGGTTTGCTCATTCGACCCAAAAACTGTCGGGCGTATGAAGATAGAGATTCCACATAACGGCGCTGACCTTCGGCATAGAGTGTGTCGAAAGCCAGCGATGACTTACCGGAGCCAGAGACACCCGTGATGGCAACAAATTTGCCCTGAGGTATCTTGACATTGATGTTTTTGAGATTGTTAGCCCTGGCTCCTTTGATCTCAATATATTTATCTTTTGCCATTTTTTACTTTTTTACCTTTTTACTTTTTTACCCTTTTACCTTTACTCATGATGATAAGGTTCACCTTTTATAATGGTACACGCGCGATAGAGGGCTTCTGTGAAGATGAGGCGCACCATCTGATGCGAGAAAGTCATCTTGGAGAGGGAAATCTTCTCGTTGGCACGCTCATAGACTGCCTGCGAGAAGCCATAGGGACCACCAATGATGAAGACAAGTCTTCTGGCAGTAGCCTGCTTACGTTCTATCCACTTGGCAAATTCGATGCTGCGGAATTCCTGACCATGTTCGTCCATCAATACAACGGTATCTGAAGGTTGCAGGAGTTTCAATATCATTTCCCCTTCTTTTTCCTTCTGCTGCTGTTCGCTGAGGCTCTTCGTATTCTTGAGCTCAGGAATAGTCGTAATATTGAAAGGCATGTAGTGGGTGATGCGCTCAGCATAGTCCTTGATGCCTGCAATAAAATGCTTGTTTACGGTCTTTCCGACCAATATCAGTTCAGTCTTCATTATTGTTCTTTATTCTTCACTCTTCGTTCTTCACTTTCTCCTCGTCCCTGTAATATCCCTTTCCGATTCGTTTTGGATTCTTCGGGAACCAGCCTTTCTCGCATCGCTCTCTCTGTTCAAAGAGTTCACCGATGCTCCACAGGCTTGAGGCACCTACCACACCTAAAATGGCAGAGAAGAGCACATTAGCAATCAGGAAGGCTGCACCGATGCAGACAATGCCTGCAACGAGAAATACCCACCAAAACCGGGTGCCCGTATAATATTCCGTCTTCATCACGATAGGATGAAAGATACCTATTATTAAAAAGGTGGAAATGGCGATGATAACGCCCGTATAATAAATTTCCATATCTTTAAATTCTTAAATTTTTTATCCAATTATTACTATAAAACAGATACAATATTGCTAAATATCAGCCTTATTCTATTTTCATTTCCGTTTCAAAGTGCAAAAATACAAAAAAAACTCCAAACTTGTTGGGTTTATGAAATAATTTATATATCTTTGTACTCAAATTATTAATAACATATATATAATCAGACTATGGCTAATAACGCAGAATTAATCAAGCAGTGTGAAGAAAGAGCACAGCAGTGGCTCGCTCCCGCTTTTGACGAAGAAACACGTAATGAAGTAAAGGCAATGCTCGAGGCTGAAGATAAATCAGCTCTCGTTGATGCTTTCTATCAGAACTTGGAGTTCGGTACTGGTGGCTTGCGTGGTATCATGGGTGCAGGAACCAACCGTATGAACAAGTATATTGTAGGTATGGCTACTCAAGGCTTTGCCAACTACATCCTCAAGGCTTTCCCAGGTGAAAAGAACCTCTCTGTAGTGGTTGGTCATGACTGCCGTAACAACTCTCGTCTCTTTGCAGAGACAGTAGCAGCTATCTTCTCTGCCAACGGTATCAAGGCTTATCTCTTTGAAAGCCTCCGCCCAACACCAGAGATTTCTTTCGCTATCCGTGAACTCGGTGCTAAGGCTGGTGTGAACGTAACTGCTTCTCACAACCCTAAGGAGTACAATGGCTACAAGGCTTACTGGAGTGATGGTGCTCAGGTTTTGGCTCCACATGATACGGGTATCATTGAGGAGGTGAACAAGGTTACTATCGATCAGGTGAAGTTTGAGGCTAACTGGGATTTGATCAAGATTATCGGTGGTGAGATGGATTATGACTATATGACTGCTGTTCATTCTGCCATGATCGACCAGGATGTCATCAACCGTCAGAAGGATCTCAATATCGTTTACTCAGCTATGCATGGTACAGGTCGCGTCATCGTTCCTCTCTGCTTGCGTTCATGGGGCTTCCAGAATATCAATGTAGTTCCTGAGCAGATGGTTGTAGATGGCAACTTCCCAACAGTTGTTTCTCCAAACCCGGAGAATGCGGAGGCTATGACTCTTGGTATGAAGCTCGGTACTAAGTTGAATGCTGACCTCGTAGTAGCTACCGACCCAGATGCAGACCGTCTTGCTATCGTTTGCCGCGATGACAAGGGTGAGTGGATGATCATCAATGGTAACCAGACTGCCATGATGTTCTGCTACTATATCATTGAGAACAAGAAGAAGTTGGGCAAGTTGAAGCCAACAGACTTCCTTGTAAAGACCATTGTAACTACAGAGGTAATTGCTGAGATTGCAAAGAAGAACAACGTAGAGTTGCGCGACTGCTACACTGGTTTCAAGTGGATTGCACGCGAGATTGCTATCTCTGAGGGCAAGCAGCAGTACATCGGTGGTGGTGAGGAGAGTTTCGGTTTCTTGCCATACGATAAGGTACGTGATAAGGATGCTCCTGCATCTATCTGCTTGATTTGTGAGATTGCTGCCTGGGCTAAAGATCAGGGCAAGACTCTCTACGATCTCTTGATGCAGATCTATGCAGAGTATGGCTTCAGCAAGGAGTTCACTGTAAATGTAGTTCGCCCAGGTAAAACTGGTGCTGATGAGATCAAGCAGATGATGGCAGACTTCCGTGCTAACCCTCCAAAGGAGTTGGGTGGCAGCAAGATTGTAACTTGGAAGGACTACCAGAGCTTGGAGGCTAAGCATGTTGATGGTAGCGTAGAGAAGCTCAATATGCCTACAACAAGCAATGTACTCCAGTGGTTCTGTGATGATAACACCAAGGTGAGTGTTCGTCCTTCAGGTACAGAGCCTAAGATTAAGTTCTATATCGAGGTAAAGGATCCTTCATTCAAGTGCGCTGGTTGCTACAACCGTTGTACAGCAGCTGCTATGGAGAAGATTGAGGCTATCAAGAAGAGCTTGAACTTAGATTAATTCGTAGATTTTTATATTTCCGGCGAGAGGTCATCCTGACTTCTCGCCTTTTTGTATTTTATGCATGATGATTCGGCAAAATAGGCTATAAAGCAAAAGTGTTGTGATTGCCAAGTAAGTATTGAAACTACTATAATAAGGAAACTCCCCAGATTCATCAGGAATCTGGGGAGTTTATATATAAATCAAATATACTTTCAAATAGGCGGTGCTATTTTTCAAATAGATGTGTTATTTGCATATTACTTGCTCAAATTAGCAATGGTAGCAATCATGGCTGCGATGCTTGATATACTTGTACCGAGACTCATCGTTTCTGCGATACTCATCTTGCGCTTCAACTTGGCAGGAACTACAATTTCACAACCAGGTTGAACTTTAGCACCATGACCAACTTTGGCAACCTTACCATTCATATAGATGATATATGACTTGCTCTTGATGGCATCAGAAGCAAAACCACCAGCTTGGTCTATGTAGTAGCTTGCCCGTTTGCCCTTTTCGTAGGCAACAGTATTGGCATACATCACAGCACCATTGATTTTTACAGTTCCTATATATTGTGGAACAACCAGACGGTCTCCTTCACGCAGTACCAGGTCGTCATCACATCCAGGATTCTTGAGTGCAGCAGCTAGGTCAATTCCTACAGGATATTCATCTGGAACATTGAATTTCTCCAATTCTGCGTTCTTAGCTCCTTCAGCTACCTGTTGGAGATTACCACTGTTGCTGCTTGCTGCCAGCTGGAGGAGATTCTTCTGCTGTTGCTCACGCTGCATCTTCAGAACAGCTTCCATGCGGTCTTTCTCTGCGCTGTTGGCTCTACGGATTAAGCGTGCTCCCTTGATATATGCCTCATTGGTTGCTCCACCTGCCTTGTAGAACAGGTCGCTTATGCGGGAATTACGCTTGGTAAGCGTATAAGTTCCAGCAAACATAACCTCACCCTCGATGCTCACATTTTCCAGTTCGTTGTAAGCAGGACTCTTGCGGATGGAAACCTCGTCGAAAGGCATCAGGACAAATCCAGGAGTGCCATCAATGACAAAACCATCCTTTAAGGAGAGGGTGAATGTCTGGGCAATCAAGCTATCTGGTTTCAATGCCTTGGCATCAGAAACGCGGCGGCTTACGTTGACATTCACGGTGGATGCCTTGTCGGTCAGACCACCAGCCTGAAGAACGAAGTCTTCGATAGTTTCATTGTCGGCGTATTTATAGGTTCCAGGATACTGTACCTCGCCGCGAATTGTGATGGTTCGCTCTATCAGTTTATCCTGTCGGGTAGGGATGAAGAGCACATCATTCTCCTTCAACGGAATATCTGCCACCTTTCCACTCATGATACCTGCGATATCCATACTGATAACTTCCAATGTGCGGTCTGGCTTCATTCTGTGCATGACCGCTCTATTGGTGAATGCATCCTCAGTAAGACCTTCTGCATGTTCTACCAGAGAACGAACGCTGTTAATCTGTTCGCCGATATTGTACATACCTGGACGGAATACAGCACCCTTGATTTCTACCGTATTGGCATATCTTGGCAGGATGGAGTCAACGCTTACTGAATCGCCATCAGCGATGTGGAAACTGGCAAAATCGAATTCGTCAACATTGAATACGGCATATTCTCTTCCTGTCTTTCTGTTCACACGTACCGATTTCTTATAAGCATCACCGGTGAAGCTACCGGCATATTTGAGCAGTGAATTGATGCTCTCGTTCTTTTTCATCTCATAGAACATCGGGCGTTTTACCTTACCCGTGATGTTGACCAGACAGTCGTATGGACCTACTACAATCACATCATTGTCTGCGAGTCGTACATTGCCTGTCAACTTGCCATTGAGGATGTAGTCGTAGATATCAACTACAGTAACCAACCTGTTGTTTCTATATACCTTAATATTACGGAGTGTACCCAGGTCGTTGGTTCCTCCAGCCATGTAGAGGGCATGAAAAACGGTAGCGAAGGCAGAGAGAGTATAGGTTCCTGGAGCCTTTACTTCACCCATCACATTGACCATAATGGTCTTGGTCTGGCCTACTGTCAACTTGATATGGCTGGAAGAATATCTGCTACCTAACGTACCGCGCAATCTTGCATTAGCCTGAGCAACGGTGAGGCCGCTGACATTCACCGGACCATACCCCTCGATGGTAACAGTTCCATCTGGAGAAACAGTACTCTCGATGGTTTTCTGGGAAGCACCATAGATGTCGATGATGACAGCATCACCAGGACCCAAGCGGTAGTTCTGTGGGGTTGCGATATTCATGTTAGGCTCAAAGCTCAACTCCTTATTATTAAAGATGTCGCGGCCGAAGACCTTCTTGCGATTGTATCTCTGTTCTGCCAGCAAATGACGAAGCAACTGGGTTGAATCAGGGTAGATACCATACATCTCGTTCTGCATGTCCACATACTCCTCGTCCTGATTATCGTAAGTATGCTTATAGGAGAAATCTCGCTGGCCTTTGATTCTATAGTTGCTATAGTTACTGGCCTCCTTATCAGCCTCTTTCCCATAATCATCACGAGTTTTACCGTTGTTGGTACGTAGGCGAGATCCATTTGATGAGACTTTTCCTGTAGCACTGGCAAGGCCGCCCAGTTTGGCTTCCTTTTCATAGCGAGTGCGTACACGTCGAATCTGAGAAATATCAACACCGCGTTGCATCAACTTGGTGACGATTTGTGCATTCGAGGTTCCAGAGTTGTGCTCCTTTACCACAAATTGCATCACTTGGTCGTCGGTCATGCTGGAAGATTGAGCCATGGCTACTGATGAGACCATGAAAAGCATGAGCGAAAAGATGATTAATTTCTTCATTTCACTATTAGTTTTGTTCTGTTTCTTATATAATAACTCAAAAATTTGCAATTTGTTGTAAATTTAGAGCTATTTCTTGAAACCGAAAATTCGTTTGATGAATTTCTTTACGACATTTTCTTTCTTCTGAGGGTTGACAATTGGAGTTGGTTTGCGAGAATTTGATTTCTCGTTAGCCTTCTTCTGTGCAACGCCTCTTCCTCTTCCGTTGCTGCCAGGACGTACGTTCTCTGGTGCATTGCTGCGCTGGTTGTTGTTGCGCTGTTCACTGGTCTTACGATTATCCTGTCTGTTACGGTTGTTTCTATTGTTGCGCTTTCCGCCTTGTCTTGTCTCACCTTCCTGCTTGCTTTCGGCATTCTGCTGACGGTTATTTCTTGATTGCTGCTTGTTGGCGTTCTGCTGCTTATTGGCGTTCTGCTTGTTTGCATTCTGCTGCTTTTCGGCATTCTGCTTATTTGCATTCTGCTGTTTGCCGTTTCTGTTGTTTGGCTTGTTTGCAACCTGTTCGCCCTGCTGCTCACCTTGCTGGCGAGGAGCCTTTTCCTGACGGTTGTTCTGTTTGTTCGGCTTGCGCTTGTGTGCAGTCTGGTCGCGGTCTTTCTGGCGGCGGCTCTTTGCACTGGTCTTGCCGTTACCATTGTTTTTACCTGGTTTCTTAGGCTTGTCCATCTTGACATACTTAGGACCTTCGCCACACTCTGCAGGCAATGGCATCTTTTCTACCACTTTTTCCAGGAACTTTTCTATCTGCTGGAACCAGTAGATATCCATTTCCGTAACCAAGGTAATGGCTCTTCCGTCTCTATCTGCACGCGCGGTACGACCGATGCGGTGTACATAGTCTTCTGTGTCGTGCGGAACATCGAAGTTGATAACTAATGTGATATCATCGATATCGATACCGCGGGCAACAATATCCGTAGCAACCAGCACGTCAATCTGGCCGCTCTTAAATTTGAACATGATGTCATCACGTTCTTGCTGAGAAAGGTCGGAGTGCATTTCGCCACAGTTGATCTTCTGTTGCTGTAGTGAAGCAGAGAGCTGTTTCACCTTTGTCTTACTGCCGCAGAAGATAATGACGCGCTTCAGGTCACCAGCCTTGAAGATATCCTTGATGATGCTCATTTTCTGGGCCTCATAGCAGACGTATGCTTCTTGTTTGATTTTCTCGGCAGGCTTGCTGACAGCAAGTTTGATTTCTACAGGATTCTTCAGCAAGCTCTTCGCCAGTTCCTCGATCTTGGTAGGCATGGTTGCTGAAAACATGATAGTCTGGCAAGACTGAGGCAATTTCTTGGCGATGGTCATGATATCCTCAGAGAAACCCATGTCGAGCATGCGGTCTGCCTCGTCAAGGATAAAGAAACTTACCTTACTTAAATCTACATTTCCCAGACTGATATGGGTGATGAGTCGGCCAGGAGTAGCTATTACTACATCAGCACCCATACGGAGACTCTTCAATTCCTGGTCGTAGCGGTTGCCGTCATTGCCACCATATACAGCCACGCTGCTCACTCCCTGCAGATAGTAGCTGAATCCCTGCATGGCCTGGTCTATCTGCTGTGCCAGTTCTCGGGTAGGTGACATGATGATGCAGTTGATGGCATCTTCAGGGTATCCACCGTCATCCAACTTACTCAGAATAGGCAACAGATAGGCGGCAGTCTTACCGGTACCCGTTTGAGCCACACCAAGAACGTCATTACCTTTCAATATCTCAGGAATACATTTCTCTTGAACAGGGGTGCATGTGTCGAAATGCATGTCATATAACGCATCAAGCACATTGTCATTTAAATCTAATTCGTCAAAATACATTTATAATCTCTTTATTATTATATATAATAATGTGTAGGTCTCTCTTGAAATAAGTGATGACCGTCATACATTATCTATTATTATATGATACAATCTTACATTATCTCGGTGCATTGCGATAGCAGAAATATGCTACGACGGCAAAGAGGATATTTGGCATCCATGCAGCAAACATAGGTGGGAAGTTGGCTTGTATGGCAAAGGTTGCCGATACGGTCTGAAGCATGATGTATCCGAAACTCAGGGCGAGTCCCACACCGAGTGCCATACCCATTCCTCCCTTGCGCTTCTTGGCAGAGAGGGAGAGACCGATGATGGTCAGGATAAAGGAGGCAAAGGATGCTGCTATTCGCTTGTGGTATTCCACCTGATATTGCACCACATTGCCGGAACCTCGGTCTATCTGCTTGTTGATGTACTCCTTCAATTCTGGACTGGTAAAGGTCTCCTGCTGTCCCTTGGAATATACCAGGTCGGTTGGTTCCATGGTTATCAGCGTATCTTTCTCAGCACCGCTGGTAATATGTTCCTTCATACCTTGCAGCTTACGCACCTTCCAATTGCTGATTTTCCAATGGTACTTGGAATCTGAGATGGTATCGTACTGTACCTCCATCGCAGTAAGGTGGCTGACCAGCTTTTTCTCCTGAAATTTATCCAGACAGAAACCATATCCTCTTTTGGTCGTATTGTCGTAGTGCTGGATGTATGCGATGACTCCACGGTCCACCTGCAACTGCACATTGTCTGCAGACGTGTTCTTGGCCTTTTTCTTATACATGTTTTCAAAGTTCTGTCTGATGACGGTACCATGTGGTATCACGTATGCAGACAGCGAGTAGGAGAGTGCAGAGAGCATGACACACGTCAGCATGTATGGTCGCATCAAACGCTTGAAGGATGTTCCGGAAGCGAGGATAGCGATAATTTCTGAATTGCCAGCCATCTTAGTCGTGAAGAGGATGACGGCAATGAATACAAACAAGGCACTGAACAAGTTGGCGAAGTATGGCACAAAGTTGGCATAGTAATCGAAGATGATGGCACGCATAGGAGCATGATTCTCCGAAAACTTGGCCAGATTCTCATTGAAGTCGAATACGATGGCAATGGAGATAATCAGTGCGATACTGAAAAAATAATATCCCACGAACTTCTTGATGATGTACCAGTCTAATCGCTTGATATATCTGAAGAGGTTGAGAAGCCTGAGTACTCTCAGGAATCTCAACTTGTGGGCGGTCCATTTCGCGGCCTTTACGAGCCATGCGAAATGTTTGCCAAACCATCGCTGAAACTTGTATCTTCTGCGATGTTTCCTTATTTGTTTAAAATTTTTCATTATATTTCTTTAAATTCTTCGTCCTAATTGGTCGATGATGGAACGCTTCCACTGTACGAAGTCGCCCTGCTCGATGTGCTGGCGTGCATCTGTTACCAGTCGGAGATAGAAGGCGAGGTTGTGGATGCTGGCAATCTGCATTGCCAAAAGCTCCTGTGCTTTGAAAAGGTGGTGGAGGTATGCCTTGGTTGTTATGCGGTCGATATCGCAACCTTCCGGGTCAACAGGGCTGAAGTCCATTTCCCATTTCTTGTTACGCATATTCATGGTGCCATTGTAGGTGAATAGCATGGCGTTTCTTCCGTTTCGGGTAGGCATAACGCAGTCAAACATATCAACTCCTCGTTCGATAGCTTCCAGAATGTTCTGTGGAGTACCTACTCCCATGAGGTAGCGAGGCTTGTCCTTAGGAAGAATCTCATTGACCACCTCTATCATCTCATACATCACTTCTGTTGGTTCACCTACGGCAAGACCACCGATGGCATTTCCGTCAGCGCCCTTGTCGGCTACATACTTAGCAGCTTCTCTTCTCAGTTCAGGGAAGGTACATCCCTGTACGATAGGGAAGAGACTCTGGTTGTAGCCATAGAGAGGTTCTGTCTCATCGAAGCGCTTGATGCAACGGTCCAGCCAGCGCTGGGTCAACTCCAAGCTTTTCTTTGCATACTGGAAATCACTTTGTCCAGGAGGACATTCATCAAATGCCATCATGATGTCGGCACCGATGATACGCTCTGTATCCATGACATTCTCTGGAGTAAAGATGTGTTTACTACCGTCAATGTGAGAACGGAATTCGCAACCTTCTTCTCTCAGTTTGCGGATGCCAGTCAGTGAAAATACCTGAAAGCCACCGCTATCTGTAAGGATAGGACGGTCCCAGCCATTGAAACCATGCAGACCGCCAGCAGCCTTGATGACCTCCAGGCCCGGACGGAGGTAAAGATGGTAGGTATTGCCTAAGATAATCTGTGCCTTTACCTGTTTGCGAAGCTCGTCAAAATGTACGCCCTTTACAGAACCAACAGTTCCTACGGGCATGAAGATAGGAGTCTTTATCTGTCCGTGGTCTGTGGTGATGATACCGGTACGTGCATCACTTGCTTTATCTGTTACTTGTAGTTCAAACTTCATGATAGTCTTGATGTTATTTGTTGTTTTCTTCTTCTTCTTCGATGGTGAAATCGACAGGATTCTCCACCTTTTCGTCAGTGAGTGCAAACTTCCATACATCAGCAACATTCTCTACATAGTGGAATTCTACTCCCTTGCGGTATTGCTCAGGAATTTCCTCTATGTCTTTCTGATTGGCCTGACACATCACGATATCTGTGATACCAGCTCGCTTGGCAGCTAAGATCTTCTCCTTGATGCCGCCTACAGGAAGTACCTTTCCACGGAGCGTGATTTCGCCCGTCATGGCTGTATTCTTGCGTACCTTGCGCTGAGTCAGGGCAGAGGCGATACTGGTTGCAATGGTGATACCGGCAGATGGTCCGTCCTTAGGAGTTGCACCCTCTGGTACGTGGATATGGATATTCCAGTTGCTGAATATTCTGTAATCAACTCCGAGCAGGTCGATATGTGCCTTGACATATTCGAGTGCAATCACGGCAGATTCCTTCATCACGTCTCCGAGGTTACCTGTCAGTGTGAGTTTTCCAGCCTTGCCCTTGCTGAGAGAGGTCTCGATGAAAAGAATTTCGCCTCCCACGGAAGTCCATGCCAATCCGGTAACGACACCCGCATAAGCATTGCCCTGATAGATGTCACGGTTGAACGGAGGATTGCCCAAGAGGGTTGCTGCCTCGGCTGGGGTGATGTTGGTTGTTTCCAACATGTCCTCGTAAGCCAATTTGAAAGCCATTTTGCGTAAGGCTTTGTTGATCTGTTTCTCCAACTGTCGCACACCGCTTTCTCGGGTATATTGCTCGATGATCTTCTCAATGGCAGCTTTTGAGAACTTGATCTTTGGAGTATATTTCTTGAGACCGGTATTCTCCAACTCTCTCGGAATCAGATGACGCTTGGCAATCTCTACCTTCTCCTCTGTGATGTAACCACCTACTTCAATGAGTTCCATACGGTCGAGCAATGGACGTGGGATAGAACTCAGGTCGTTGGCTGTGGCTATGAAGAGAACCTTCGACAAATCATAGTCAATATCCAGATAGTTATCATGGAAAGCCTTGTTCTGTTCCGGGTCGAGAACTTCCAGCAAAGCCGAAGAAGGATCACCATTAAAGTTGGCCTGTGAAATCTTGTCAATCTCATCAAGGATAAAGACAGGGTTGGCGCTACCAGCCTTCTGGATATTCTTGATGATACGACCAGGCATGGCACCGATGTAAGTGCGGCGATGACCTCTGATTTCAGCCTCGTCGTGCAAACCGCCAAGAGAAACTCTCACGTATTTACGGCCCATCGCTTGTGCAATGCTTTTGCCGAGACTGGTTTTACCAACTCCCGGAGGGCCATAGAGGCAGAGGATAGGGCTCTTCAGATCATCACGTAAAGCTCTTACAGCGAGGTATTCCAGAATGCGCTCTTTCACCTTTTCCATGCCATAATGGTCTTTATCCAAAACCTTTTTGGCATGTTTGAGACTCAAGTTATCTATCGTGCAGTCATTCCAAGGCAAATCTACCATTGTCTGCAGGTAGTTGATCTGTGTAGAATAGTCAGGACTTTGCGGATGCAAGGTGTCGAGTCGCTTGAATTCCTTATTGAATATTTTCTCTACATTCTCATTCCAATTTTTACTCTTGGCTTTTTCAAGAATCTCTTTCTTCTCAGGGCTCATGTCGTTTCCGCCGAGCTCTTTCTTGATGTTCTTGAGCTGTTGTTGCAGGAAGTATTCACGTTGCTGTTCGTCCAGATCATTCTTTGTTTTCTGGCGGATGTCAGACTGTATGTCAAATAACTGTTTGAGTCTGTTCTCATATTTGAGGGCTTCAAACATGCGGTCTGTCATACTATTCATTTCCAGCATCTTGATCTTTTCCTCTATGCTGAAAGGCATGGATGACAAGATGAAGTTTGTGCGTATCAGCGGATTGGATATAGAGTTGATTGCATACTCTGCATCATCAGGTATCTCATCGCTGTCTTGAATCAACTTGATGGTTTGAGAGAATAGAGACTTTTGCAAAAGTCTGAATTCCGTATCTGTTTTTTTAGGCCATTCTTCAGAAATACTTTCCACATATCCGCTATAGAATGGTTGTTTTGTTTCGAGACTTTTCAATTTGCATTTCCCCAATCCTTGTACTACGATAGTGATCTGTCCATTTTGCTGACCAGGAAGTTCTACCATTTTGATGAGACGGCAGAAAACACCAGTTTCAAAGAGGTCTTCCTTTTCAGGATTATCCAGATTGGCATCCTTTTGAGTAAAAGCGCAGAAAATAAGATCGTCGTTTTTCTGTTTGAGATAATCTACAACTGCGATACTTTGCTTCCTGCCAAGTATGATAGGGGTGAGAACGGTAGGGAAGATCACTAAGTCTCGGGTGCAGATAATTGGATACGTCCCGGATTCTCTATCTTTTAGCAATTCCGTAATGTCGCCTTCAAAATCGGCAATCATGTGTAATTGATTATTTTTAATATTGTCCATATTCTGTTATAAATGCATTTTGACTTGCAAAGATAGCCTTTTTTGGTGAATTTTGGGTTGAAAGATACAAAATTTAATATTATAATGTGTAATTTCTTTCTTTATAGACTGTTTTTTGCTGAAAAGTAAAATATATTGCGTGTTTTTTCGTTAGAAAATTAAATGAAGCATGAATTTAGAATATGACAGGTTTTCGATTTAAACAGTTTGAGATATTACAAGACCGTTGTGCCATGAAGGTGGGAACGGATGGTGTGTTGTTAGGAGCATGGGCTTCTGGCGGAACTCGTATTCTCGATATCGGATGTGGTACGGGGTTGATAGCCTTGATGATGGCTCAGCGTTTTCCTGCTGCCCAGGTGGTAGGTATTGATATTGACGAAGAGGCTTGTGGACAGGCAAGGGAAAATGTGGCAGTCAGTCCTTTTGGTGATAGAATTGATGTAGCTCATTGTCGGTTGCAGGATTATTCCGGTGAGGAATTTGATGCGATAGTCAGTAATCCTCCGTTCTTTCTGAATAGTTTGAAAAATCCGGATAGCAAAAGGGCAATGGCTCGACATGCTGATACCTTGCCATTTAGGGATCTCTGGCAAGGTGTAAAACGCTTACTTTCTGAAAATGGAATTTTCTCGGTTGTACTGCCTTCTGACGTAAAGGAGAATTTTGTGTCAGAAGCCTGTATGTCAGGATTTTACATTGTTAGACAATGTGCTGTGAAGACGATAGAAAGAAAGCAGCCGAAACGCTATCTCCTGGCCTTTTCCAGACATAGAAACGGTGAACTGGAAAATGCCACGGAAATCATGATGAATCAAGATGGAAATCGTAGCGAATGGTATGCGAAAATAACTGACGAGTTCTATCTTTAAACGCATCGCCTTTAAGGGGTGGTTTAAGATGGTTATATGCGTCTATTTAAATATTTAGTTTGCGTTAAATATTCAGTTTGCGCTGCACAAGTTTGCTTAAAGCCTCCACTTTTTTGCTTTGCTTGTTGAAGTCATCACGCATGGCATTCAGGTCATTAAAGAACTCTGTAAATGCCGTTTGGATGGCATTGGGCTTGCGGGCATTCTTGTCAGCGTATGGATTGACTATCATCTTGATGCCTTTTTCTTCAAGATGTACGTCAATTTCTGTTCCCGACATCACTGGGTCGCCATCATAGTGGATGACACCCGGTTGGCTTCGGGTGATATGAAGTTTCTTGCAACGGAAACTTTTTATCTTAGAGTTCTTGTCCAAAGTCTTGTTGAACATGTCGAAACTAACCTGTGGAGCTTCGAGTACATCAAAAGGTTCCATGATGATGACGTCCATCAGTCCGTCGCTCATGGAAGCTTGAGGGGCAATGTATGCATTATTGCCGTATTGGGAGGCATTGGCACATGAAATCAGGAAAGCCTTGTATTGTTTCGTACCAGTCTCGTCCTCCAGTGTATAAGTTTCTGGCTGGTATTTCAAGCCTTCTCTGAGGATATTCTCAGCATAGCTGATAGGACCACGCTTTCCGCTTTCTGCAAATTTCATGCTGACAAAGGCGTCAAATCCCATGCCGCATGTACAGAAGAAAGGATATTCATTGATGACTCCATAATCAAGGTCATGAATTTCGCAATGATTGATGATCTCAATGCTTTTTCTCAAGTTCATTGGTATCAGGAGATGGCGTGCCAGCCCGTTGCCCGAACCGCAAGGGATGATGCCTAACGCAGTATCAGAATGGACGATGGAGCGAGCCACTTCGTTGATGGTTCCGTCGCCACCTACAGCCACAACGATATCCACATGGTTGTCCTTTGCTTCGGTGGCAATCTCCGAAGCATGTCCAGCTCTTTCTGTCATCCTAATCTCGTACTCGAAAAGCTCTTTGTTCAATGTTGACTCTATCAGGCTTGGAATGGCAGCCTTGCTGCTGGTGCCAGAAATAGGGTTCATTATGAATACTATCTTTTTCTTCATCCAAAGCAATATTTTTGTAATATGGTTTTGCAAAATTAGCAAAAATCCATAAAAAAACAGGTTTTTATCCAATAAAAAAACGCTAAAATGTAACTTTCTTAGAAAAAAATAGGATTTATAAGTTCTTTTTTGTATCTTTGCAGCCTGAAACAATTGAAAATAATAAAGTACACCTATTAATAATGGGACAATTACAAGAAAGATACAAGAATTATCGTGAACCACAGAAGTATATGGCTGCCGGTGTGTACCCATATTTTCGTGAGATCACAAGTAAGCAGATGACAGAAGTTACTGACATCGATGGTCACAAGATTTTGATGTTTGGTTCTAATGCTTACCAGGGCTTGACTAATGATCAGCGTGTAATAGATGCAGCTAAGGCTGCTCTCGACAAGTATGGCTCAGGCTGTGCTGGAAGCCGTTTCCTTAATGGTACTCTCGATTTGCATGTCCAACTCGAAAAAGAGTTGGCTGAGTTCATGGGTAAAGATGAGACTCTTTGCTTCTCAACAGGTTTCTCTGTAAATCAGGGTGTGTTGGCTTGCGTTGTAGGCCGTAATGACTATGTGATTTGTGATGACCGCGACCACGCATCTATCGTAGATGGTCGTCGTCTCTCATTTGCTACACAGTTGCACTACAAGCACAATGATATGGAAGACTTGGAGCGTGTGCTCTCTAAACTTCCTCAGGAGGCTATCAAGCTGATTGTTGTGGATGGTGTGTTCTCAATGGAGGGTGATTTGGCTAACTTGCCAGAAATCGTGAAGTTGAAGCATAAGTACAACTGCTCTATCATGGTAGATGAGGCTCATGGCTTGGGTGTGTTCGGTAAGCAGGGTCGTGGTGTCTGCGATCATTTCGGTCTGACAGACGAGGTGGATCTCATCATGGGTACATTCTCTAAGAGTTTGGCTTCCATCGGTGGATTTATTGCATCAGACAAGGATACAATTAATTTCCTCCGTCACAATTGTCGCACCTACATCTTCAGTGCATCTAATACTCCAGCTGCTACAGCTGCAGCTCTTGAGGCACTTCACATTATCCAGAAAGAACCTGAGCGTTTTGAGAATCTTTGGAATGTAACCAACTATGCTTTGAAACGTTTCCGTGAGGAAGGATTCGAGATTGGTGAGACTGAGAGTCCTATCATTCCTCTCTATGTTCGTGATGCAGAGAAGACATTCGTCGTAACAAAGATGGCTTATGATGCAGGTGTATTCATCAATCCTGTGATTCCTCCAGCTTGTGCTCCTCAGGATACTTTGGTTCGTTTTGCCCTGATGGCAACTCATACCAAGGAGCAGGTAGAAAAAGCTGTTGTAATCTTGAAGAAAATTTTCGTAGAAGAAGGTATTATCAAGTAATCCTTATATTATATATAATAAGGTATAATGATAAAGGTCAAGTTGGACAGTTCCTGTTTAGCTTGGCCTTTATTTTTTCTTTTTTCAACATTAAATAAAGTACGATGAAATCATTAAAGGAATTATATAGAATCGGCAAGGGTCCTTCGAGCAGTCATACGATGGGACCTCAGCGTGCAGCAAAACTCTTTCTACAGCGTTGCGGTAATGCTTCTTCGTACGAAGTGACGCTTTACGGCAGTTTGGCTGCTACAGGAAAGGGACATATGACAGATGTGGCTATTGAGGAAGTTATCCAACCCTATCATTCTGTCAAAATCATCTGGGAACCTCAGACGTTTCTTTCTTTTCATCCCAACGGAATGAAATTTGTGGGAAAGGATGTTGATGGCGATATCCTGGATGAATGGACGGTGTTTAGTATTGGTGGAGGTGCGCTTTCTGAAGGCAATGGCGACCAGGATGAATTGGGTGCCAAGGATGTGTACGACCTGAATAAGTTGGGTGATATCCAGAACTGGTGCTACGAGAATGGTCGTTCGTATTGGGAATATGTAGAGAAGTGCGAGGGACCGGAAATCTGGGATTTCTTAGCTAACATCTGGAAAACGATGAAGGAGGCGATAGAAAGAGGACTGGAGCATGAAGGTGTGTTGCCAGGACCGCTGAAGTTGCCTCGCAAGGCTGCCAATTATTATACCAAGGCGAATGGTTATCGTGCTTCCTTGCAGAGTCGTGGACTTGTTTATGCTTATGCTTTAGCAGTCAGTGAAGAGAATGCATCTGGCGGTATTATCGTTACAGCTCCTACTTGTGGTGCCTGCGGCGTGTTGCCGGCTGTGCTTTATCACATGCATAAGGCGCATGAAATGGGTGAACAGCGTATTCTTCGTGCTTTGGCTACAGCTGGTCTTGTAGGAAATGTCGTTAAGCAGAATGCTTCCATCAGTGGTGCGGATGTCGGTTGTCAGGGTGAGGTAGGTGTAGCCTGCGCTATGGCTTCAGCTGCTGCCTGTCAACTTTTTGGTGGAAGTCCATCACAGGTAGAGTATGCTGCGGAAATGGGACTGGAGCATCACCTCGGTATGACCTGCGATCCTGTATGCGGTTTGGTTCAGATACCTTGTATCGAGCGCAATGCATTTGCTGCGGCACGTGCCTTGGATGCAGATCTGTATGCTTCCTTCTCCGACGGTCATCACCGTGTTTCATTTGATAGAGTAGTGGAGGTAATGCGACAGACAGGTCATGATCTCCCATCGCTCTATAAGGAAACTTCTGAGGGAGGATTGGCCAAAGGATTTAAGAGTAAGTTCTGAATTTTCAATAGTCAATATTCATCAGCAATCAGTCACTGATACAGAGTTATGGATGCTGAGTTTCAATCATGAGAAAAGGCTTGTTTAGGAATGAAAAATCCTACACAAGCCTTTCTGCTATAGGGGAAATCCTGATTGATAAGATGTTTACCCTCGCTTTTGAAATCAAAGTTTTTTCCCTAATGCAATTGCTGCAATCACGTTAGCTCCTTCTTTCTTGAGTTTGTCTGCGAATTTGCAAACGGAACTGCCTGATGCGATAATGTCGTCGAAGAGCAGGATGTCCTTGCTCTTGATGGCTTCGAAGTCAAAGGTGTATTCGTCCTCTTCCTCTCCATCGTCAGGGTTTGTACGGGTAGTCCAGGAGATAAGCGGATAGGCATTAGCCATACCAGTCTTCTCGCAGACCTCCTTGCTGAATTCCTCAAAACGTCGTTTGGTATTTGCACGGGTAGATGCAGGAATACAAACGAGGGTCAACTGGTTAGCGGCATCGCCGAAAGTCTCCTTGATGAGAGTGGTGATGTCGGAAATTGCTTTCTTGAGAGCCTGTTGATGGTCAATCTCTGTGGTCAACTCCGAGTTTCCCTTGAAGTTGACAATGTAATCTCTCTTTTCCCAGTCTTCGGCAGACAGTTTGAAATTGCCATACGCATTGTAGGAGGCGTAATCGACAATCCATTTGTAAGGAAGACCGTTTTCAAGATGTTTCCAGTTTGTAATAATCGTAGTGTATTCTGCCATAACTTTCATGTTAATTAATGAAACAATAGAGTATTTTGAATGCTACAATATTATATGATATGTAGTAATGATGCAAAAATAGGAATATTTTTTTGAATATCTCACATATTTGTCTTAATTTTACGAAAATCTTTGTAATTTTGCACCATATTTAAAATATACATCATTTTTATGACGAGAAAAAGTAAAATTCATGAGATTAGAGATTACGTCATCATAGCCTTGGCGATGTTGATAGGTAGTATTGGATTGAATATTTTCCTCTTGCCTAATCATATCACGATGGGTGGTATCGGCGGTCTCGCTTCTATCTTGTACTGGGGTGCAGGCATCCCTGTATCAGTTTCTTATTTCGGTCTGAATGTCTTCCTGTTGGCAATAGCCTTGCGCATCCTCGGATGGCGATTCTGTGTGAAGACACTCTATGGCATTTCCCTTTTTGCCCTTTATACTCGCATTATAGAGTTCTATGGGGAAGGAAATATTACCTTGTTGCATGACCAGCCTTTCATGGCGACCGTCTTGGGAGGTTTTTGTATGGGTACGAGTGCTGGATTAGGTTTGTCCTGCAATGGCAGTACGGGTGGCTCGGATACGGTGGCAGCCATGATCAACAAGTTTTATAATATTTCCTTAGGACATGCCATTTTGATTTGTGACCTCTGTATTATTTCGAGCAGTTATTTCGTGCTGAAGAGTTGGGAGATGGTGATTTATGGTTATGTATGCCTCTTTGTGTCGTCTCTCTGTGTTGATCATGTCATCAATACCTTGCGTCGTTCGGTCCAGTTCTTTATCATCTCTGATAAGTATCTTGAGTTGAGTGCTGCTATCAATACGACAGCCGACCGTGGTTGTACGGTGATGGATGGACATGGTTGCTATAGTGGTAAGAATGTCCACATGCTCTTTGTCTTGGCACGTCAAAGGGAATCGCAAAAGATTTTCCGACTGATAGACGAGATAGATCCTACTGCTTTTGTCAGTCAGAGTGCCGTTATCGGTGTTTATGGTTTAGGCTTCGACCGTTTCAAGGTAAACAGAACACTGTTGAAGAAGTAGGAGAAAATTATAAATATAGTTGCCCTGTTATATATATAATAATGTATAACAGGGCAATTTGCGTGTAAAAAAGGGATTTTTTAGCAAAAATGAAAAAAAGTTCGGAAAAAATTTGGTGGAATCAAATAATTGTAGTACCTTTGCACTCGCAATTCAGAAATGAGGCTAAAAGCTAAGTAAATGAGTTCGATGAGCGGGGTGTAGCGCAGCCCGGTAGCGCTCCTGTTTTGGGAACAGGTGGTCGCAGGTTCGAATCCTGTCGCCCCGACTCAATCTCTTACTAAGTTAGCATCATGCAAGCGGGGTGTAGCGCAGCCCGGTAGCGCTCCTGTTTTGGGAACAGGTGGTCGCAGGTTCGAATCCTGTCGCCCCGACAAAAAGCTAAGAAGTCTATTCTTCTTAGCTTTTTTGTTTATATATAAAAGCTGTTGTACTTTTGTATCGTATCAAGATAGGGTAACAATTTTTTAAAATTAGTATAGCTCATGATTATTACAATAGCCCGCCAGTGTGGCTGTGGTGCCGTCAATGTAGGCAAATTGCTGGCAGAACATTATGGTATTCCTTTTTATACCAGAAAGAGCTTGCTTCGGATGGCAAGCGAGAAAGGTGTGCTCGATGAGATGGAAGCATTCTTTGAGGAGCGCCCAGTAGATGAACTCCTGTTTGCCATGTCTTCCTTTGGTGAAACACGCAAAGATTCCACGGAAAGACCTTTGCGTGTACTTGCAGACATGATTGGAGACGAGAACTGTATTATCATCGGTCGTTGCGGTAACTATATTTTCCGTGAACGTAAGGATTTGGTTTCCGTATTCTTGAAGGGAACGATGAAATCCCGCATTGCAGATATCCAGATGGAACAGAATCTTTCTTATGAAGATGCGAAGGAGTTTGTGGAACAGTTAGACGACTGTCGTGTGGCATATCATAAGTATTATACCGGACTTACCTGGGGAGATGCCAATGATTATGACATTTGTCTGGATAGCGATCGGTTGGGAACAGAAAAAACAGCCAGTATGATTGAGCGCTATGTGGAGCAAATCGGTTTGGACAACGAAAAGTGATACTAAAATTAACTTGAAATCATGAAGTTTCTTATTCAATTTATGATAATCATCGCTTTCTCGTTTTTGGGAGAGCTGTTGCATTATTTTCTTCCATTGCCTATACCAGCCAGTATATATGGTATAGTCTTGTTGTTTGTCGCCTTGGAGTTGAAATGGGTCAAGGTGAAGGATATCCGTGAGACGAGCAGTTTTCTCATCGCAGTCATGCCAGTCATGTTTATTCCTGCAGCTGTAGGACTTATCGATTCCTGGAAGTCGATAGGTAATTCCTGGCTGGAATATATCATCGTTACGGTATTGACTACTTTTGTAGTGATGGGAGTCTCTGGTTGGATTACACAATTTGTTATCCAGCGTAACAAGGTACAGAAAGAAAATAAGAAGTAATTAACTAAAATAATAAGGGAGAAAACAAGATGGAGTTGTTTCAGGAATCAGTATTTTTTGGAGTACTGGTCAGTTTGGCATCGTATGGAATAGGTTTGGCTTTGAAAATTAAGACGGGTTGGTCTCTTATGAATCCGCTCTTGATAGCTATCATATTGGTTATCTGTGTGTTGTTGTTTACAGGTGTAAGTTATGAGTCGTATAGTGCTGGTGCCAATATCATCAGTTATTTGCTGACGCCTGCCACAATTTGTTTGGCTGTACCATTGTATCAGCAGGTAGAATTGTTGAAGAAGAATTATCGTGCCGTCATGATTGGTATCTTGTCGGGTGTGTTGGCAAGTTTGTGTTCCGTACTTATTCTTGCATTACTATTTCATTTCGATCATGCTTCGTATGTTACGTTCTTGCCAAAGTCCATTACGACAGCCATCGGTATTGGCGTATCAGAAGAATTGGGCGGTCACGTATCAGTTTCAGTAGTCGTTATCATCGTAACGGGAGTTCTTGGAAACATCTTTGCAGAGAAGTTCCTTTCCCTCCTTCGCATCAAGGAACCGATAGCAAAAGGTATCGCCATCGGTTGTTCTGCCCATGCTTTGGGTACGGCTAAAGCGATGGAGATGGGTACCATTGAGGGAGCGATGAGTAGTCTTTCTATTGTGGTTTGTGGTGTGATGACGGTGATAGGTGCGTCTTTTTTTGCTCTTTTCTTGTAGCTTTTGCACAATTTGCACAAAAAATGGCTTAAAAGCGATACTTTTTTTGGTGGTTTGCTTAAAAAACGTTACCTTTGTCCTGCAAAAATATGAAAAAAGGCAGAATGCCCCAACTTCATATTATATGCAGGATTTCACAGGGCAACGCATACTTCGGCAACCCCTTATGTAATCTGCTATCAGTAAAAGAAATGATAAGTTTGATCGAGACATGTAAAAGTAGTAACAAGTTTCGAGTAACCATAGAAGTGTCAAAACCATTCCTGATATGATTAAGTTTTTAGACTTACAGAAGATTACTTTGCAGCATGCGGATGAGATTCACGAGGCAGTTAGCCGTGTGATAGATTCCGGTTGGTATCTGCAAGGTAGTTCAGTCAAGCAGTTTGAAGAACATTACGCTCACTTTATCGGTACCCGCCATTGTATAGGTGTAGGAAACGGCTTGGATGCCCTGACCCTCATCTATCGTGCTTACATGGAGATGGGCGTGATGAAGGAGGGGGATGAGGTGATTGTTCCTGCCAATACCTATATCGCTTCCATCTTGGCTATTTCAGAGAATGGTCTGAAACCTGTTTTGGTAGAACCAGATCCAGAGACTCTTGAGATAGACGATGCTCGTATAGAGGAAGCAATCACGGAGCGCACCCGTTCTGTGATGATTGTCCATCTTTACGGACGATGCGCTTATACTCAACGGATTGCTGATATTTGCAATAAGTATCACTTGAAATTAGTAGAGGATAATGCCCAGGCACATGGTTGCCGTTATCTCGGTGAACCAGCTGTTCAGGAATCTGCGCAGAAAGGCAAGCGCACTGGTAGTTTGGGAGATGCAGCCGGACATAGTTTTTATCCAGGAAAGAATTTGGGAGCATTGGGAGATGGCGGTGCTGTTACCACAGATAATCAGGAATTGGCAGAAGTCATTCGAGCTTTAGCCAATTATGGTTCGCATAAGAAATATGTCTTTCAATATAAGGGCCGTAATAGCCGTTTGGATGAGATTCAGGCAGCAGTACTTGATGTCAAGCTCAAGTATATTGATGAGGATAATGCCCGTCGCCAGCAGATTGCCCGATATTATTATGATCATATCCAAGGTTTGGAAACTTCATCTGCTCATCCTGCAGGATATATTCGTTTACCCAAGCAGATGCCAGATGCGAGCAATGTCTATCATATCTTCCCGATTTTCAGTAATCGTAGGGATGAGTTGCAGCACTACCTTTCCGCTCAAGGTATCCAGACATTAATCCATTACCCAATAGCTCCTCACTGTCAGGAATGCTATCCTGAATTACATTCCCTTTCCCTTCCCATCTCAGAGCAGCTTCATCAGGAAGAACTGAGTTTGCCGATAAGTCCTGTTGTGACATGGGAAGAAGTGGAAGAGGTGGTAAAGAGTATTAAGTCTTATTTCTTTTTATAAGGAATAGTCTTTTTATGTCACAAAGTGGAACGATTGCAAGAAACATTCTCATCATGTACATTCGTATGTTTGCCACGGTGATAATAGAATTCTACATCAGTCGTGTATAGTCTCAAGTGGCTTTTTGCCATCAAGAGTTATAAGGAAACTGGGCGAACTTTTCATTTTATCAGAAAGATGGTTGATAAAATATAGAATAATTTGCAAGTTCTTGCGTTATTATAAATATGAGTAAGAATTCGATTATATTATATTTTATAGGTTTATTAAGCTTCGTAAGTTTGTCTTCCTGTATGGATGATGAGGATTTTTCTTCATCCCGGGCAGACTTGCTGACTTTTTCTACTGATACGGTAAGGTTGGATACTACCTTCTCGAATGTACCGACACCTACCAGAACGATGTGGGTTTACAATCGTTCTGGAAAGGGTATCAGATGTAGCAATATCCGACTGGAAGGTGGTAATCAGGAAGGTTTCAGAGTGAATGTGGATGGTACGTTTCTCGGACAGGCAGCTGGTTTTCAGACAAGTGATGTCGAGATTCGTAAGGGAGATAGCATCCGTGTATTCGTGGAACTGACTTCAGCTCTGCAGGAGAAAAATGAACCGCAGCTGGTGGAGGACGACCTTGTCTTTACTTTAGAGAGCGGGGTGCAGCAGAAGATTAATCTGCGTGCTTTTTCATGGGATGCAGAGATGCACAACGGTCTGGAAGTGAAGAAAGGTGAGGAAACAATTCTGGGTGAACCGGATGAAAGCGGCTACCAGAAACCAATCGTCATCTATGGCGGAATCAAGGTGGATAGCTTAGGTACACTCACTATCAGAGAGGGTGCTACGCTTTATTTCCATGAGAATGCTGGTATTGATGTATATGGTAAACTGAAGGCTGCAGGTACTGCAGAAAAACCGGTTACTATGAGGGGTGACCGTATCGACCGGATGTTCGACTATCTGCCATACGACCGTACTCCCGGACAATGGCAGGGCATCCGCTTGAGAGAGGCTTCTGCTGATAATGAACTGAAATATGCTGATCTCCATAGTGCTTATCATGGTATCGTAGTGGATTCCTGCGATCTTGCTACCCAGAAATTGCTGGTAGAAAATTCTACTATCCATAACTGCCAAGGCTATGGCTTAGCGATTTCTTATGCCAAGGTACAGGTTTATAATACGCAGATTTCAAACACGCTCAATCATTGTCTCTATGTAGAGGGTGGTCATGTGGATGTCAACAATAGTACGATTGCACAGTTCTATCCGTTTGATGGCAATCGACGTTCTGCAATCGGTTTCAAGGCTCCTATAGATACATTGGACGTCAGAAATTCTCTCGTTACGGGATATGGTAATGATGAGGTACTGTGGACGCCAGTAGAGGAAGAACCGCTCAAGTTCAGTTTCGACCATTGTGTGTTGCGTACCGAGAAGATGATGACGGAGGACAGTCTCCGTTTTACTCATGTCGTCTATGAAGATGTGAAGGATACCACCATGTATGGCGAGAAGCATTTCTCTGTTTTCGATACAGAAAATCTGATTTATGATTTCCACTTGTCTGCCAAGTCTGCTGCCATTGGTGCAGCCGACCCGAAAACCGCTTTGCCTTATGACCGTAATGGCCTCAAACGCGAAGAAGACAAGGCTGATGCTGGATGCTTCCTGTATCGGGAGGAGAAAAAAGAAGAGTAGTTTTTCTTTTATGACTTATCAGGAGAAATGTAGCTTATGAAGATGAGTACATATAGAAAATGGGCCTTGTGCTTTTTGGGGATGAACTTGATGTTTGTCCCTTCTTTGGTTTTTGCCCAGCGCAATGATGAGGCTACCGAGCAGCTGGGCAAAGCTTTGGAGTATTTTACTTCTCAAAAATATCATGAGTGCCTGATGATTATGCAGGACTTGGAGAAGCAATATCGGCTCAATCCCAGATACAAGGCCTATTTAGGTGTCTGCTATTATTACGAATGGGATTATGAACATGCTAATAAGTATCTGACGGAGGCAATACCCCAGTTGGCTCTGTTTGCCCCTCATGAGCGCTCGTTCTATTATTGGGCAAATGCAGAAAGTCTTTTCAATCAGCAGAAGTACAAGGAGGCCATTCCTATGTATGAGGCAATGTTGCCGTTGTGCTATGAGAATGAAAAGCCGGATGCTTATTATCGCTTAGGTTTCTGTCATCTGTTTATGGAAAACTGGGTGGGGGCATGGAATGAATTCCTCAAGGCTCAGGATGCTTATCAGAAATATAGGGACACACCCGACATGCAGGCCCGTATCATACAGGTCAGCCACATGTTGGATGGATTGAAGCCTAAGGTGATAGGTATTGTAATCAGCGATCTGCTGAAATAGTTATCTCATATTGGCATCTACGAAAGAGAAAGGAAGCAGGTCCTTGATGCTTCTGAAGCAATAGATGCCCTCTGTGCCATAGAGAAGAATGCGTACCGGTTGCTTGTAGCGGTCTTCTATTTCGAGGATGACCTGGCGGCAAGCTCCACATGGGGAAATCGGATCCTTGAGAAATCCGTTGGCATTTTTTGCAGCGATGGCAATGGTCTTGATGGACAATTCCGGATGGTTTGCCTGTGCAGCAAAGACTGCCGTTCTTTCAGCACAGAGTCCTGATGGGAAGGCTGCGTTTTCCTGGTTGGCACCGATGACGATGCTACCATCTTCCAGAAGACAGGAGGCTCCTACATAGAAGTGGCTATAGTTGGCGTATGAATTCTGGGTAGCTGCAATAGCTTTTTCTACCAGGTTCTGTTCTTCCTGGCTCAATTCTTCCAATTGCGCAAACTGGTATTCAATTTCGATCTTTCTTTCTTTCATAGTTCTAAGGAGTTTTGGTTTTGTAACAGATAACTGAAACCTATTTCTACTGAAAATAGGTTTCAGTTATTTTTTTTATTTTTGAAGTTTATATAGATGACTATTTTGTATAGAAATCTATTAGGTTTGTGATAGCTCTCTTACAGACAGGGCAGAATTCTGGCGTATCATTGATGCGCATGCGGCAATCCTGAACGCCACGATATACTCCCTTGGTGCTGTAGCCGGCACCTTCAAAGACTCCCACCTTGCTTTCTGCCACCTTGGTATTCTCTGAGAGAGGGGTAGGAATAGGTGTTCCTTTCTTTACCATGTCTTTCCACTTGCTGGAGAAGTTGACCAGCGTGGTGATGTTCGGCTCCCAAGGTTCTACGTCGTGTGGGTACATCGGAATCTCTTCGAAATCGTAGGCGTATTCGTCTGCGAGACCAGCAAAGGAATGTCCGAACTCATGTACTACTACTGGCTTGTACCACTTGTGGTGGGTAGAGGTCAGGTTGTAAGAATTGAGGATTCCGCCTCCACCATATTTCTTGGAATTTACCAGCACGATGATGTGTTCGTATGGAGTACCAGCCAACCAGTTGTGCAGGTCCTTCAGATGGAGTGTGGTCAGGTATCTGTCGCTATAGAATGTATCAAAATGAGAGTGGAGTGCAGTATTCTTCCAAATTCCTTTGGCTGGTTCGCTCGTTCCGCTTTCTTCAGATGGTGATTTTACGGCGATGACATTGAATCGGTCACGCATTTTTTTGAATGGCTCATGATTGAAGAGCGCTTCGTTGGCATCCTTTACGTCTTTGATGAAAGTGTCCATCTCTGCATCTGTGTATCCCTCTGCTACGTAAGCAACATGGATGCAGCGAGTTGTATCGGCTGCCTGCTGGATGGTTTCGTATGCTGTCGGCTTCTCTCCCTTGTGGTGGATAAGGATGTCGGTAGGCACTACCTGATGGGTGAGTGATGCAGTAACCTCACGACGGTTGTTGAAGAGCGACAGGGTGATGTCCACCGTGTCTTTTGGCATCGGTACGAGGAAGACATTCTCGAAACTCTGCGTATTCTTCTTAGCCTCCGGGTAGGAAAGCCATTCCTGGAAGAGGGTAGAGAAGGAGTTGCGATAGATGACCTCACCTGTCTTGTGGGCACGAACTGTGATTTGTCCGTTTCCTTCTACAGGCACTTCGCCCAGTCGCTGCTTTTTACCATACCAGCGGGGCATGACGTTCAGTTCATCTACTGCAATCATCTGTTGCTTCGCGTTTCCTACGAAGGTATAATCTACTCGCAGGGTTTTGTCAACGAAATAGTCGTTGAAGTTTTGTGCCAGGAGTTTGCCTGGCATCATGAGCATAGCAAGAGCTGCAATGATCAGTGTTTTCTTCTTCATTTTCTTTTCTTTATTTCTTTATCTTACTTTCAGTCTGGCTCCAGGGTATATCTTGAAGTCAGGATCAAGGTGATTCTTGGAATAGAGACTCTTCAGTCTGATGCCATATTTCTGTGAAATGCTGTACATGCTCTCGCCTGGTTGTACGATATGAGGGCGTTTCTTGAACTGCTTAGGCGCTTTCTTGCGCTTTTTCTTCAGATAGATGACATCTCCCTTGTGCAGGATGTCGTGCTTGTCTCTTTCGTTGTACTTAGCCAATTTTCTCCAACTGATACCCACTTCCTTTCCGATGCTCTTGAAGGTTTCTCCCTCTCTGGCATACAGATAATAATTGTCATTGAAGATGTGGATAGGATGCAGAAGTCCTTGTGCGTTGACCGGCTGATCTGTGCCACTATGTTCTGCCATGAATTTGTCGTAGCGTTTTTCCTTGTCATAATCATGGAGCTTGT
Organism: Segatella hominis; assembly: GCF_019249725.2. NCBI lineage: Bacteria > Pseudomonadati > Bacteroidota > Bacteroidia > Bacteroidales > Prevotellaceae > Segatella > Segatella hominis. The sequence continues at coordinate 1,534,510 of NZ_CP137559.1, read as the reverse complement.
ACAGTTCGATAATCTGTATCAGTTTGTTGGCATACTGCGGATTGGTAGCATAGCCACATTGTTTCAGTCCTCTTGCCCATCCTTTGTAGTCGTTGCTGTTCAGTGAGAAAAGCCGGGCATATCGCTGTTGCCGTGCCAGAAAGCGGCTATGGTCTTCGTAGCTTTCCCTGGCATCACTATATACACGGAAACATTCACCACGGGCGTCATCGTCGTGGTATTGCGTAGGACCTGTCCATGAAGTGTGGCATTTGATGCCGAAATGATTATTGCCCTGTCTTACCAGGCTGCTTCTTCCTGCAGCGCTCTCGAAGAGACCTTGTGCCAGCGTGATACTGGCTGGTATCCGATATTTGAGCATCTGCTCGATAGCAAGATCCTTGTACTGGTTGATATATGTCTGATAAGTCTGGTTCCACTTCATCTGTGCGCCCGAAGGAAGGGTGCAGAGCAGAAGAGCCAAACCTATGATATTTGCTTTGATTCTATTCATACTGCAAAAATATAAAAAATAGTTTATTTTCGCTTGTTTTCCCTTATTTATTTATTAATTTTCACTTTTTGTATGCTTTTTCGATATTATTTGATTATTTTTGCAGGAAAAAAGATGAGCACAAGGATATTGATAGCTTTAGGCTCTAATCATGAGCAAGAGAAGAATGTGGCTTTCGCAATGGAGCGTCTGCGCAGTTTTTTCCCCGGCATTTCCTTTTCGAGAATACTGTGGACCGAACCGATAGGCATCGCATCTGACCGATTCGTGAATGCCCTTGCCTTAGCTGATATGGATAGAGAGCAGGAGGAAGTGGAACGGATATTGAAGCAGATAGAGAAAGAATGTGGAAGAAGCCGGGAGGAAAAGGTGAGGAATATTATCAGGTTGGATCTCGATCTTTTGCAGTGGGGTACAGTCCGGTTGCGTGAACAGGACTGGGAAAGGGGTTACGTCCGCCTGTTGCTGCAGGAGATGCAATGGGCATTCTGATAATTTCATAAACTTATAGGGAGTTATAGAATACGAAAATACGGAATGTGAAAATGCGGAATGGACGATACAATAAAAATCCTCTTGATGAGGCTGATAAAGCCGAATCAAGAGGATTTTTATATTTCACCAGCATCAGGATTCCTCCCGATGCTGGTGAGTAAAGTTATGATGTCTTATCGTTTTAATGTCTTATAAAACCGGTGTCGGGTTGTCTTTGGTGAGGTGCAGTTCTACCACTTCTCCTGTGGCAAGCGATTTCTTCACATTGATGAGTCGCTGGTTGCTGCTTCCCCTGAAAAATAAATCCTTATCAGCGAGTGCCTTTATGAACGGACCATCTACCAGAACATCTATCTGTTCGAGCAGTGCTCTCTGTGCCGGGTTCTTCAGGAGATTCTCATATTTATAACCCGTAAAGCACCAGATATCCTTGCTGCTTTCCTTGCGGATGGCACGAGCTAACTCTGCAAATCCCTCAGCCTGAAACATCGGGTCGCCTCCTGAGAAGGTAACATTGGCGAACGGATCGCTCATGATTTCCTTCAGCAGGTCTTCGGTCGATGTCATTGTACCATTGTTGATGTCCCACGACTGCGGATTATGGCATTCAGGACAATGATTGGGACAACCTGCACAATAGATAGAGGTCCTGAAACCAGGACCATCCACCATCGTGTCGTGGATTACGCTAAGAACGCTTATCATGATTTCTTCCCAGTTTATCCTTATCTTACTTTTGTGGAGTGTCGATATGAGTTACACGGTCGTGAAGCTCAGCCAACTTGCCACTGTTCCAGCGATCGGTAGTACCTACGAGGTAACCGGTGATGCGCTGCAACTTGTCGATGTGGTGGCTTCCGCACTTAGGACAAACTTCCAGGTTGGCCTCTGCATTCTCGTAGCCACAGTCCAGACAGCGGTTGCGGTTGTGGTTTACAGAACCGTATCCCATATTGTACTTATCCATCATGTCAACCACACTGGCAATGACAGAAGGGTTGTGGGTAGCATCGCCGTCAATCTCTACATAGAAGATGTGTCCACCACGAGTCAGATCGTGATAAGGAGCCTCCACCTGTGCCTTCTTCATGGCAGTACACTTGTAATATACAGGTACGTGGTTTGAGTTGGTATAGTAATCACGGTCAGTAACACCAGGGATAATACCAAACTGCTTGCGGTCTTTCTTAGTGAACTTACCGCTCAAGCCCTCTGCAGGAGTAGCGAGGATAGAGTAGTTGTGGTGATACTGCTCGCTGTATTCGTCAGCATGTTCCTTCATGAAGGTAACAATCTTCAGACCCAATTCCTGTGCCTCTTCGCTCTCGCCGTGGTGATGACCGATGAGGGCAACCAGACATTCTGCGAGTCCGATGAAACCGATACCCAACGTTCCGTGATTGATTACGCTCTCGATGGTCTCCTCTGGCTTCAGGTTCTCGGCACCTACCCAAAGATATTTCATCAGCAATGGGAACTGCTTAGCCATAGCGGTCTTCTGGAACTGGAAGCGCTCGTCGAGCTGCTTGGCTGTGATATCGAGGATATTGTCAAGCTTCTCGAAGAAAGTCTTGATTCTCAATTCCTTGTTCTCGATACCCATGCACTCGATGGCCAACTTTACGATATTGATTGTAGAGAAACTCAAGTTACCGCGTGCGATACTGGTCTTCTCTCCCCAACGGTCTTCGAATACACGTGTACGGCAACCCATAGTGGCGATTTCCCACTTGTAGCGCTCAGGATCGTCAGCACGCCACTTCTCGTTCTGATTGAATGTGGCGTCGAGGTTGAGGAAGTTAGGGAAGAAACGGCGGGCTGTTACCTTGCAAGCCAACTGATAGAGGTCGTAGTTGCGATCCTCTGGCAAGAAGTTGACACCACGTTTCTTTTTCCAAATCTGGATAGGGAAGATGGCAGTTTCGCCATTTCCTACGCCATCGTAAGTACTCTTCAGAATCTCGCGCATGATGCAACGGCCTTCTGCACTGGTATCTGTACCATAATTGATAGAAGAGAATACCACCTGATTACCGCCACGGGAGTGGATGGTGTTCATATTGTGGATGAAAGCCTCCATCGCCTGATGTACACGGTTTACGGTCTTGTTGATGGCGTGCTGTTCCAGACGTGCTCTTCCCTGAAGATTGTCGAGTGGCTTCTCGATATAGTCATCGATAGGCGCATCATAAAGATCCTTGAGATCTTCGCCAGAGAGCTTCTCCAAGTTTTTCACTTCCTCCTGGTAAGACATTCTTACGTATGGAGCCAGGTAGAAGTCGAAAGCAGGAATAGCCTGACCACCGTGCATCTCGTTCTGACAGGTTTCCAGAGAGATGCAAGCCAGTACGGCTGCTGTCTCGATACGCTTGGCTGGACGGCTGGAACCATGGCCAGCTGTGAAGCCATGCTTCAGGATGACGTCGAGCGGATGCTGTACGCAAGTCAGACTCTTGGTAGGATAATAATCTTTGTCGTGTATATGAATGTAGTTGTGCAGGACGGCGTCACGAACTTCCTCGCTGAGGAGATAGTCGTCAACGAATGGTTTTGTAGTTTCAGAAGCAAATTTCATCATCATGCCGGCAGGAGTGTCGGCATTCATGTTGGCGTTTTCACGGGTGATGTCATTGTTCTTGGCATTCACGATGCTCATGAACACATCGCGTGTCTTTGCCTTGCGGGCAATGTTACGCTGGTTGCGGTATGCGATGTACTTCTGTGCCACGTCCTTGCGGGCACTCTTCATGAGCTCCATCTCGATGGCATCCTGGATGGCTTCTACGCTCATCTGGTTCTTGCCACGATAGCTTACATGATCAGTGATTTTCTCAATAAGAGTTTCATCTTCACCCTTGTCTGTGTGCAACATGGCTTTACGTATGGCAGCCATGATTTTCTGTTGATTGAAACCAACAATGCGTCCGTCACGCTTTACTACAGTTTGTATCATTTCTATCTTTACTTTAAGATTGATATTTAATTAGCTTATTATTAACATTTTACGCAAAAAGGAGGCAGTAGGAACCTCGATTTTGACATTGCAAAGATACAAAAGATATTTGAAAGTTTTCTGTTTTGGACAACTTTTCTTTGGTTAAAAAATATTAAGTAGTTGATAATCAGGCAATTAAAAAATCGTTTTGGAAAACTTTTGTATTTTATTGTTTCCCAAAACGATTAATTGCTTATGCATCAAAGAGTTATGCGATTTTTGCCCCGAAATGTTAATTATTGCTTATCCGGATGCTTTAGTCGATAATCCCTTTATATATGGGATTTCTGCACCTCACTTGCAGAAATCTGTGCTTATTTCTGATTTCTTTTATAGTCAAGTGCTGCACCTATTGCCGTGCAGAATTCTGAATATTTAGGTATGCGGAACCTAACATTGTAGAGTTTCTCCATGGCAGGGAATACTTCCCGGCACTGAGGCATGAGGGTCAGGTTTCCGATGAGTACGAAATCCTTGATTCCCGACTCTAAGGAGGAGAGAATTGTGGCAGAACCGATACATTGCAGTACCATCCAGATGAGGCCTTTGGCTATATCTTCACGAGATGCGTTTGCCTTGGCGTTGCTGAACAGAGATGCCACGGCATTCATTGGCAGTCCTGGCAATGGTTTGGCGCTGATATCGCCTATGAGCAGATTGATCTTGGAAACATCACCATCTTTTGCCAGATGGGCTATCTGCTTCACGTCGTCGGTCTTGAGCATGATGCGGCTCAGTCCTGCTAAGGTGCCGCCTCCGATGCCGATACCTCCGATGTGGCGTATGTTGTCGCCTTCGCATTTCACGAGTGATGTACCCGTTCCCATGCTTACTACAATCATCCTGTCGAGCTTGCTTTCATATTTGGCACCAAGTCCGTCGGCTACGAATTCCTCGCTCTTGGAGGTAGGAAGTCCATAGATAGGCTCGTCTATATAAGCAGAGCCTACACCGGTAAGCATCACATGTTCCACCTCAGAGAGGCTGATCTGGTTGTCGTGCAGGTATTTTCCGAATGCTCCATACAGAGACGTGATTGGGTCTGTAGCCTTGATGCGGATGGGACTTACTACGATTCCGTCTTCGTCAATGCCCACAATCTTGGTGGTGGAGATACCTACGTCGATACCAATTACTATTTTTTTCATTTTAGAGATATATTGTTTTTGAGTTTTTTAAAGCACACCCATCTTACAGAAAGTGATGAGCACACCATATCCGAGAATCATACTGATGAGACCGATGGTCAGACCTGCTTTCACCATATCGGTCTGCTGGATGAGTCCGGTAGAGTAGGCGATGGCATTCGGAGGGGTGGAAATAGGAAGCGACATGGCGCAGGAAGCAGCCACGGCTACACCTATAATAATAGTAGAGGTTCCACCGATGCTTTCGAGTGAACTGCCCATGCCGGCACATACTACGGTCAGGATAGGAATCAGGAGGGCTGCAGTAGCGGTGTTGGAGATAAAGTTACTCAATGCAAAGCAGACGAGTCCTGAAACGATCATGATGACTACCGGGTTGAATGTGTCAAATGGAATACTTTTCACGGCATTCTCTGCTAACCCCGTACCATTCATGGCAAGACCCAAGGCAAAACCACCGGCTACCATCCAGATGACAGCCCAGTCGATTTCCTTCAGGTCGTCGGCTGTGAGCACACCGGTAAATGCAAATATGGCGATAGGCAACATGGCTACGGTATTGGCATTGATACCGAAATATTTCTTACCGAATACCCAGAGTACGATGGTCAGGATGAAGGTGGCAGCTACTACGATGGTACGCCAGTTGAACTGGATGTCTCCCTGAATCTGCAGTTCGATAGTCTTCTGTGAGAAAGGGAACATCTTGCGGATAATAAACCATGCCAATACCAGCATGACGAGTACCATCGGGCACATAATCATCATCCAATCTCCGAAACCGATGTCGAGATTGAGTCCGTCTGGTGCTGTAAGAACCTTGTATGCGAAGGCATTAGGAGGTGTTCCGATAGGAGTTCCCATACCGCCGAGGTTAGCTCCGATAGGGATGGCCATGGTGAGTGCGATTCTTCCCTTCCCGTTGGCAGGAAGTGCCTTGAACACAGGAGTCAGGAAGGTAAGCATCATGGCTGCGGTGGCAGTATTGGAGATAAACATGGAGAAGATGCCGGTGATGAGCATGAAGCCCAACAGTACATTTTCTGATTTCTTGCCGAAAGGAGCGATGAGAGTCTTAGCCATCAGTACGTCGAGTCCACTCTTGGTGGCGGCGATGGCCATCACGAAACCACCGAGGAAGAGGATGATGGTAGGGTCGGCAAAGCAGGCCATGATACCCTGATATTCCAGGAGGTTGCCGTATTCGCCTTCGGAACCTTGCATGATATTGAAGGCCGAGTCGGATACACCGAACAGCAATACGAAGATGATGACTACTGATGTTGCCCAGGCAGGAATGGCTTCGGTGAGCCATAGCATGACCGCCATGACGAAGATGGCGATGACGCGTTGCTGAACGACTGTCAGCCCCTCGATGCCAAAGCTGTCGATGGGCAGATTCCAAACTAGTGCGGTGAGCAGGGCGGTGATGGTAAACATCAGAGCCTTCTTGCGATTGAAGTCGCTGCTCAAAACTTTTTTGACGGTTTCTTGCATTTTCTCTATGTTTTTTATGGATTTTGTCGGCAAATGTACGCAATATTTCCGACATAACAAAATATTAGATAGAAATATTCATCAAATACTGAGAAAAATTACAAAAAGAATGTTTTTCCGAAAAAAAATGATGCAAAAGGTTGGTCTTTTAAAAATAAAGTATTATATTTGCGAAATCTTATAGTGAAAGATTATCTAACATAAATATTTTATACCATGACTCAAGTTACATTTGTTTTGGTTTTCTTTGTAGTGGTCATGCTGCTGGCATTTTCGTTATACCACCACAAGAAGCACATAGAGTTTAAGATGTCGGACATCGAGAAGGCTGTCCGTAGTGCTTATCCTGAGGGTGTCACTTCTGTAAAGAAGGGAGACCTGGTAGTTGCTGTGAAGAAGTATTTCCATTGCAGTGCTAAGGATGCCCATTATATAATAGGTGTAGCTCGTAGAAAGAAGATCGTGGATATTGCTGCCGAGCAGGTATCATTGCATACGGAAAATTGCTCCTTAGAGGGCACAAAAATGCCATAGTCAGGGCGCAAAGTTGCCGTGCCTAAGCATTTTTTCACCCTTCATTATCCATCATAGTCTAATGATGCGTTTTATTGAGGTCTAATGATGCGCTTTATTAGGTGCTAACGAAGCGCTTTATTAGGTGTTAATGATGCGCATCGTTAGGTCATGTAGATTTTCAACAAGTTATGTTCTTGAAAATCAGTAGATTACAGATGAAGTGTGATGGCGATATAAAGAATGAATCTTCTTTACATTAGCTTGGCTGAGGTTCTCGTATTTTCAGACGCTTCTGTTTTCTCTGAGAATATCGTAAATATGAAGAAGATGGAAAAATGTACTGGTAATCAGATAATTGTGTGTATTTTTACAGGATGATGGCGTGGAGGAAAATCTATAGTCGTACGATTTTAACCCCTATAGTTGTACGACCATAACTCTGGAGTTGTACAACCATAGCATGTATAGTTGTACAACTGTAACTTTATAGTTGTACAACTATAGGTCTTGTTCCTAATAGAGAGCAGAAAATAGGGTGTTTCAGTCTCTCAATCCCCCTTGTTTTTGTCGCTAGATTCAAAACTTGTAGGTGTATGAAATATGGTTATATATTTTGACGGAAAGTTGTAGGATTTGAAGGATACTTTACCTCTGTAATAGGAAAAATCAATATGAATTATGCAATTTGCATTATGCAATTTGCATAATTCGAAATAAATAATTATCTTTGCAGTCGAAAGTAACATTCTAAAATGGTGCGCAATATGGAGAATCCTTTTATCATAACGGGTTATATCAAGCCCGAATATTTCTGCGATAGAGAAAAGGAAGCAGAAAGAATCATCAGTAAGATAACGAGTGGCGAGAATATGGTGGTAATGGCTGCAAGACGAGTAGGCAAGAGTAAACTGATAGACTTTTGCATGGACTCTCCTGCTATCAAAGACCATTTTATCTGTATTTCCATCGATATTCTCCGAACTTCCAGCATTCATGAATTTGCCTTCGAGTTGGGAAAGGCTGTATTTGATTTGGCAGCTCATCGTGGAGCCAAGATGATGAGAATGGTGGTTAACACCCTGAAGTCTATCAATGGCTGCTTCGGTTACGATCCGATTTCCAATACCCCAACGTTTAATCTTTCGTTGGGTGATATTTCTAATCCGCTCTATACATTGGATGAGATATTTGCCTGTTTGGAGCAGGCCGATAAAAAATGTATCGTTGCCATTGATGAGTTCCAGCAGATAGGCTATTATCCGGAGAAGAATATGGAGGCCATTCTCAGAACTTATATTCAGAAGTGCAGCAATGCTAATTTCATCTTCTCTGGCAGCGAGCGTCACCTAATTTCCAAGATGTTTTCCGAGAAAGCGCATCCTTTTTACAATAGTGCTGATATGATGAATCTGGAGGTGATTCCGCTTGATAAATACAAGGAGTTTGCTATCCGTTTGTTTGGTAAGTTTGATAAGAAGATTAAGGAGGAGGCTATAGAGTTGGTGTATCAGGCTTTTGGTGGCAATACCTATTATATGCAGAAGGTGATGCATGAGGCTTTCAACCAAACAGCGCCACAGGCTGAGGCTGATTGTGAGATGATAAAGAGCATCATCCATGCTTTGGTATTGGATAATGACCATAAGTTTAGCGAGATACTTTCCCGTCTCACTCTTCCGCAGAAGGAACTTCTGTATGCTGTTGCTAAGGAGGGAATGGCTAGTCAGATTACCTCTTCTGGCTTTGTGAAGAAGCATAGTCTCCGCTCGGCAAGTAGTGTGCAGAGTGCTGTGAAGAAACTGCTGGAATATCATCTGATTTCTACTTCTCAGAGTACGTATTATATTGATGATCAGCTTATGAACTTATGGTTGAAGGAATAAATTGAATGTTTTTGAAGTGAAATCGAGATAGGACAATAGAGCCTTTTGGTATTTTTGATACTGAAAGGCTTTTTTTGTATCTTAAAATGAAGAAAGTCGCTCTTTTCTTTGGCATTTCTAATTCTTTTCGTTATTTTTGTGGCGTTAATTTAAAAGAAAGGAATAAGATGGAAACGATTAATATTCAGTTTCAAGTACCTTCTACAGGTCAATATACGCTTGACGAATTTGTCGCTAAGCTCAAAGACTATGCTGAAAAATTAGCCAGTTCTATCTCCAAATCAGAAAATAGCTACCAGGAAAGATATATGAGCCAAGCCGAGCAGGAAGCCTATGTGGCAGAAAGTCTCAACCGTGCTCTTGATGAAATGGAAGCTCATAAGAAGAATGGGACTAAGCCGATGGATGCTCGTGATTTGTTGAGAAGACTTCGGGAAGAGGAGGCGTAGTATGAAGGTTAAGATTTATACGGAAAAAGAATTTGAGCGACAACTTAGAAAGCTTTCCAAGAAATATCGTTCAATGCTTGATGACTATGATGCTTTTCTTACAGGCTTAGAACAGGATCCTTACCAAGGTACTAGTCTTGGCAAAGGTGTCAGAAAGGTAAGAATGGCAATAGCTAGTAAGGGTAAAGGTAAGAGTGGTGGTGCAAGGGTCATCACTTATAATCTTTACCAGGAAGGAGATACCATTATCATTGATTTATTGACAATTTATGATAAAGGAGAAATCTCTAATATCTCTGATGAGTTTATCAGTTTTTTGCTTGATAAGCGTGAAAATGGATAATACGCAGAATTTGTAGATTGTGTGATAGTGGAACTTCTTTGGTGTGTCGGGTAAAGATTTCCAGGAAATCAAGTCGGCGATAGCTGGTTTGCAGAAAGGCGAGTTGATTATCAAGGATCATACGATGGCTGCCCTTGGTTTGGGTGGTAAACCGTATAAGAAAATAAAGGTGACGCATCTCATTTGATGCGCCATCTTTTTAAATTTTACTGGGGAAAATATGATTCTCGAATTCAACAAGCAAGGGAATTATATCATATAATCAGCAGAGAAACTTTCTAAATCTCTCCCCACTCTTCATCCGACCATTCTTCTTCCCTAAAAGTATGTTCTTTAGACCCCCAGTTAGTATTTCCATTACCGTTACCAGGAACTTTATTAGTATCGATGGAAAGACTGGTCAGAATACAAGTATCTTCTGCCAGACTCATACTCTTTACAGTTGGCTCTATATATATTTTTTTGATAGAAACTAGCTATATTATCAAAAATAGTGTTAACGATTTCTGTATTTCAGAAATCATTAAGAAGATTAACTAAAATCCGTATGGCAGACAAAAGGATGCTGCCTTTTTGCGCAGCCCCAAAAAACATTTTTCCATCAAAAAAATACGTTATTTCGATTTTTTTTCGTAATATTGCACTCAAAAACAACATTAAAGGCTATTGATATGAAACGAATCTTTATTTCAATGACAGGTATCATCACATGTATGAACCTGATGGCACAAACTCCAGTCAGTTTTTATCCTCAGGAGAATGCCCAAGACATCAACATCGATACACATCTGGTCATCGTGTTTGACAAGACTGTAAAGACTGGCAGCAAGGGCATAATCACAGTTACGGACAAGACAACTCGAAATGTGGTTGATAGAATCGATATGAGCATTCCGGCGGGACCAACCGAAGGACAGCCCAAGAATCCCAATGCTGTCTATACTCCCGTTCCCTATATATATAAGGTGGAGAATGTAACCAATCGCAATACCCGTCCTGGAACTCCATCAGGTGCTGCTAAGGAAGACAAGCGCAAGTATCAGAAGACCATCATTGGTGGCTTCTCTGATGCCTTTCACTTCTATCCGGTCATCTGTCACGGGAACAAAGCAACCATTTATCTTCATAACAATATGCTGGAATATGGACATGAATATGAAATCAAGATCAGCAAGGGTACGATTGAGGGATGGAATGGCAAGAAGTCATGGACGTTTAGGACAAAGGAAAAAGCCCCTTCTGCAGATTTGCGTCATATAGTTGTGGCAGCTGATGGCAGCGGAGACTTCTCCACTCTGCAAGGTGCCATGGATTGGATACCAGACTCATTGCCTTCTGAAGCCAGCAGGAAAAAGGTTTTCGTGAAGAAGGGAGATTATGAAGAGCTGGTTTATTTCCGCAATAAGCGATTTGTTACTATCCAAGGAGAATTCATGGATGGGGTAGTGGTGCATTACCCCAATAACGAGGTGTTCAATCCTCACCCGGTTGATATCAAGACCAATGAGCAGAAAGGAACATTCCCTTCTCGCCGTGCGGCTGTGGCGGCAGACAACTGTGCCGACATGATTTTCAAGGATATCACCTTCAAGACAGATTGCAAGGGACAGGCTGAGGGATTCCTGCTCAATGGTGAAAGAAACTTTGCAGAGAATGTGCATGTCATCGGTGACGGTGATGCTCTTCAGGTGAATGGTTCTGCCTACTGGCTTAACTGCGTGATTGATGGAGGAGGTGACACGGTGCTGGGTAGAGGTCCATCCTATTTCAATCACTGTATCCTTTCCAGCTATGATGCTTTCATGTGGATTAGAAATACCTGGGAGAACCATGGTAACATCTTCAATGACTGTACCTTCAAGGGATTGGGCAAGGATGCCGTGATAGCCCGCCTTCCTGACAACAAGGGCAGAAATTATCCTGATGCGGAATGCGTGCTGCTGAATTGTACGCTTGATGGTGTGCCTTCTGAAGGCTTTGGCCCCATAGATGAGTCGGCATCTACGGCAAATCTCCTGGAATTCAACAGTCATGACAAGGAAGGTAAAACTATAGATATCAGCAAGAGAAACAAGCATGTCCGTCAGCTTGACGCCATCAAGGATGCTGAGACAATCGGAAAATACTCCAATGCAAGTTGGGTATTGAATTGGTAAGAAAGGAGATTATTTATGTCACAAAAGAAGATATTCAGATGCCAGGAATGTGGGTACGAGACCGAAATATATGAGGGACGTGGTTTCATGGGGCAGCACATAGAAGCCATGTCTTGTCCCGACTGCAGGAACATAGTACCTCTAGTGGTGGGGGGAGTGATAGGTGATGCTGCACCTAGCTTCAACTCCCTTGTGGGAAGACTGTGTCTGAGATGCGGATCTGCCAGGATTCACAGGTGGGATATGCACACTCTTTCTAAACCTGTTTTTCAATCCATGCCATCAATACCGCTACTGCATATTGCTGTTCTTCTCTGGTCAGCTGTCTTCCGGCAGGTATATGATGCCATTTGGAGAAACATCCACGACAGCAGCAGCCTGTAGCATGCTGGGCAATGAATACGGGATGACCTCTCATCGGCGTCTGCTTGCCGTCATTGGGGATTACGGCTGGAGCAAGACGTTTGGCAACGAAATCCTCTGCATGCTTACGGATGGTTGTCAAGCCCTTTTCTGCAATATATTCCTTATCCCTTTTCGAAAGGTGAAAACGGCTGCGGAATGCTGATTTCGAAAGCCTTTCAAACAGATCTGTCAAGTCATACTCTTTGTCTGGAGAGGTATGGTTTTCCTTGTTTTCTGAAGAGACAGAATCTTTCTGATAATCCTCTTTCTCCTCAGGAAACAAATTGAGTTCTACATATCTGGCATGGTTTGCCCTCGAATCTTTTTTCATATCTATTTATCTCCTATATCTGTTAATCTCCTATATATTTAATGGATATCAGACTCTTCTGCTGTAGATGCATTGTCCTCCTTGGGTTGGGGCTTGGGTACGAAGCCCAGAATAGCTACCAGACAACTCATCAATGGACTGATGATGTTGAAGAAGCAGAAGGGGAGATAGACCAGTGTCGGGATGCCGAGAACCGTACTCTGCGTCATACCGCAGGCTGTCCATGGAACCAGTACGCTCGTCACGGTAGCACTATCCTCTGTACTTCGGCTTAAGAGTTCCGGACGGTAGCCTCGTTCAGCATATTCATCCTTGTAGATAGATGCATTCATGATGATGCTCAGAAACTGGTCGCCCATAACGAGATTGAGCAATACGCCCGATGTCACGGTACTGCAGACAAGTGATACGGTGCTGTGGATGCTTTTCAGAAGCATGTGGGTGATAGCGTGAAGCATGCCGCTGGCCACCATACATGAACCGAAACACATGGCACAGAGAATGAGCCAGATGGTGTTGAGCATACCTGCCATGCCGCGGGTTGCCACGAGTTCATTGATGTTCTCCATGCCGCAATCTACCTGAGTGTGGGTATAGCAGGTTATCATGATTCCCTCAAAGAGGCTCTTGGCAGTGATGTTGTCTTCTCCTGCAATATTTACCAGTACTTCCGGCTGGAGGATGAGGGCACAGATGCATGCAGAAAGAGCTGAAAGAAGAAGCGTGATGAGAGAAGGGGTCTTGCGGTAGATGAGCCATCCTGTAAAAGCAGGAACGAGCATTGTAAGCAGGGAGATATTGAAACCATGACTAAGACCGGTAAGATACTGGCTGATATCCACAGGTTTGGAATCATAGCAGAGTCCGATGATGAGATAGAGTACCAGCGAGAGCAGGATGCTTGGTATGGTGGTATAGAGCATGTAGCGGATATGTGAGAAGAGGTCGGCACCGGCAATGCTTGAAGCCAGGACGGTGGTATCGCTCATTGGCGAGAGCTTATCACCGAAATAGGCTCCCGAAATAATGGCTCCAGCGGTGTAGGGGGCTGGTATTCCCAGGGCATCACCGATTCCCATCAGGGCAATACCGATGGTGGCAATGGTGGTCCATGAGGTTCCCGTCATCACAGAAATGATGCTGGAGATGATGCAGGCGCAGGGTAGGAAAAAGGTCGGCGACATGATCTGAACACCATAATATATTAATGTGGGAACCACGCCACTGATCATCCAGGTAGCTGACATCATTCCGATGAGCAGCAGAATCAGAATAGATACTCCGGCATCGCCCACAGTCTTTTTGATCATCTCCTCGAAGATATTCCATTTCATATTGTAGATTCCCATGCCGAGTGCTACGCATACTGCTGTGGCTATCATGAGGGCCACCTGAGAGGCACCCGCCAGGGCATCATCAGGGAAGAGCTTGACAACCATGACGATGAGGGTGATAAGTACTGCCAGCGGTATGACAGAAATGAAAGGATGTGGTTCCACTGGCTGCTGAGGAGGGCAGGAAACCTGATCTTCTGCAGCCTGAGTTTTTTGTTTATTTTCTTTTTGTTCCATTTGTTAATACTCTCTTATACAATTATTTAAAATCAACGTTTTTCAGTCTCCAGCTCCAGCAATATTCTCTTTGCTTCCAGTCCTCCGGCAAAGCCTGTCAGGGAACGATTACTGCCGATAACGCGATGGCAGGGGATGAGGATGCTGATGCCGTTGGCTCCGATAGCTCCAGCCACGGCTCTGACACAATTGGGATTGCCTATACTTTGAGCGATTTCCTTATAGCTTCTTGTCTCTCCGTAAGGTATATCGAGCAATGCATTCCATATTTTTTTCTGGAAATCTGTTCCTACAGGATGCAGCGGAACTTCGAATGACCTGCGGATGCCGGCAAAATATTCTTCCAGTTGCTGCTTGGTCTGTTCCAGGATAGGGGATGTTTCAATCTTGAAATCTGCGTTCATATACCTTGCAAGTCGAAGCTTATTGCGCTCTGCACATGGCATTTCATTCCAATCACAAAGACACAATTCATCACCCACTGATGCTAGAATTAACTCTCCACAGGGCGAGTTGTAATATTGGGTGTTTATTTGCTGCATTCTCTCAAATACGATTAAACGGAATCTTTATTTTTCATACAGTTCTATCGGCAAACCATCTGGGTCACTGAAGAATACAAATCGCTTGCCTGTATATTCATCCGTGCGTATAGGCTCATGTGCGATGCCTTTACTGTCAAGTTCATCAGTTGCCTCCGAAAGATCATCTACCTCAAAAGCAAGATGGCGCAGACCGGCTGCTTCCGGATAGGAAGGACGTGCAGGTGGGTTAGGGAAGGAGAATAACTCGATGACATAGTTGTCATCAAGCCAGCAGTCTGCCTTCCATGAGTCACGTCCTTCACGATAGTTTTCACTCACAATCTTCATTCCGAGCACATCTGTGTAGAAATGCTTGGATTTCTCATAGTCGGAGCAAATCACGGCTACATGATGGATCTTGTTTAGTTTCATATATATTGTACTTTTTTTGCAAAAATAATAAATCTTCTAAGATATTTTGTAATGTATTTTATATCACACTTTTATGAGGGACTTTTACTTTGTACTGCAAATAGTGATGCAGAGCGATATAGCTGCCAAGACGGCTCCTACTGCACATACACCCATCCAGCCTTCATGTGTCCAGGCTAATCCGGCACAATATGTGCCAAAGGAGCCACCAATAAAATAGGTGGTCATGAAAATGGTGTTGGCCCTGTTTGATGCTTCAGGCATTTCCTGAATGCAACCACTCTGATTACTTAGTTGCAGACATTGTAAACCGATGTCAACCAGAATAATAGCCACAATAAGTCCCATATAGGTGTCGCCAAAGAGATAAGCTGTGGTCCATGCTACAAGTTGCAGGCAGGCACCATAAAGGCTTAACTTTCTAATGCCCCATTGGTTCACAAGTTTACCCAATCCGCTTGCTGCTAATGCTCCAGCTATACCGCACATACCTAAGGTGCCCACCATCTCGCTACCCGAGAAGAATGGGGCTTGTGCCAAGCGGAAGGCGAGACAAGACCAGATGGCCATCATACTACCAAAACTGAAAGCTGCACGGATGGCATAGAGACGTATGCGAGCATTGTTGGCTACAATGTGAAAGACGCTTTTCATCAGCCCCCTATATGTTCCTACATAGTTGCTGTCTATCTGCGGCATAATCTTGAGCGTGAGAATCAGGCAGACTATCATGATGAGGGCTGCTATGATAAACATCTCGCGCCAGCCCAACCATTCGCCCACGTAACCGCTGACCACTCTGGAGGCAAGAATGCCCGTAAGCAGTCCCGACAGGACAATGCCCATGTTTCTGCCTTTATTTTTCTTTTCGGAATATTGTCCTGCTATAGGGATGAAGAATTGTGGAATGACTGAGCAGGCTCCCAGCAGGAGAGAGGCACCCCAAACAATCCATACCCTTTGAGAAAAAGCTATGAAAACGGCCATGACGGCTGCTACGGACATATTGATGACGATGATGCGGCGACGCGAGTAGAGGTCACCCATAGGAATCAGGAAACATAAGCCCAGCGCATAGCCTATCTGTGTGACAACGGTTATGAGATTAGCCTCATGTTGACTCACGCCCATGTCATGGCGAATCATCTCTAAGAGCGGTTGATTATAGTAGCAGTTTGCTACTGTGAGGCCCGCTATAACAGCCATCGTCAGCAACAAACTGCGCTCTATTCCTTTGTTTTCTTTCAATTGTTTCATTCTGCTAATCAATCTTTATAATCCACTTTGATGACAAGTACTCTGATGTCTTGATTGTCAGTATCATTGGCTACCTTGGCGATGTGCCAGTCGCGAGGGAAAAAGATGAAGAATTCATCTGGAGTACTGTCGTAGAACTTGGTACGGCACTTCTTGTAATCGTAGTGAATGACATCAGGACGGTACTTGCAGTTGGGTGTACTGGTATAGTGGTCGATGATGCCGAAACGCTCCACGCCCTTGACGACATACTGGAAATCAATGTGATGGTTGTGGCTTTCAGAACCGCGCTTTTCCAACGGATTGTTCTTGCTGTCCTCTACGCTGATGGTGAGTGATGAGCCGGGAATCTTGTGCTTGCCGCCAGGAATACTGAGCAAATCGGTTTTAGCAAGGTAGTCGAAGAGTGCCTTCCACTGTTCAGGATTCTTCTGATACTGAAGATAGAAATCCACGAGATTGACACTGTGGTGAGGGCGGGCTTTGGTAAAACCATTCTGCCAGACCCCTGATGCAGCCCATGCTTCTGCCTCCTTGATGAGTTGAGGGTTGTTGCCGTAATACTGGGTATAATAACCTTTCGCATTTTTGCCGCATGAAGACGGGGTTTTGCAGCAGGCTTTCTTGTTTTCTTGTGCTACTATTGCCAATGAAGAAGTGAGCAATAGAGCAATTCCAAAAATGATTTTTTTCATTGTTGTTCCGTTGATTATGTTGGGTTTGTCTTAATCGTTGCAAAGGTACATCAAAATCATGAGATGGCCAAGCAAAAAATAAAAAAAATGTGCTTATTTTCCATATTGGGAATAAGCACATTTTCTATGGGTTTACTGGTTCTTTTTGTTCATTTTCTCAAGAATCAGTTGGAATACTTACTTCTGAAGAGGAATCTTCTTGACACGACGCTCGTGGCGGCCACCTTCGAAGGAAGCAGAGAAGAACTCATCCATGATAGCCTCTGCAGTCTTGTTGTCGATGAAACGGCCTGGAAGTACCAAGACATTCGCATCATTATGCTGACGGATGAGATGAGCAATCTCCTTGTTCCATGCCAAACCAGCACGTACACCCTGATGCTTGTTCAAGGTCATGGAGATACCCTCGCCACTACCGCAGATACCGATACCAGGATAAACCTCGCCGCTCTCGATACCCTCACCAAGTGCATGACCGAAGTCTGGGTAGTCAACGCTTTCGTCGCTATATGTACCATAATCCTTTACAGGATAACCTTTCTTCTCCAAATACTGCAATACAAATTGTTTCATTGGGAAACCTGCGTGATCGCATGCAACTCCTACTGTCTTTACTTCCATAATCGTTAAAATTTAAAGGTTAGAACTTATTTATATGAAAAAAGGAGTCAGGTGAAGGAGGAAAAGGGTAGTCTGAAAACCCTCCAACTCCTTCACTTCTTACTCCTTTTTGTATTCTTTATGCCTCAGCCAAGAAAGCCTTTACCTGCTTGTAAACGTTCTCGCCTGTGTAACCGAGCTTCTCATCGAGCACCTTGTAAGGAGCTGAGAAACCGAAGCTCTCCATACCCCAAACCTTACCGTTGGCGCCTACGAGCCCCTCGAGAGTTACAGGAAGACCGGCAGTCATACCGAAGATCTTAGCGTTCTTTGGCAATACGCTCTCCTGATACTCCTTGCTCTGACCACGGAACAAGCCCTCTGATGGAGCACTTACCACGCGAACCTTGATGCCGTCGGCACGCAAAGCCTCGCAACCAGCCTCCAATGTAGAAACCTCAGAACCGCTAGCTACCAGGATAACGTCTGGATTCTCATCGCTTCCTGCTACGATGTAAGCACCCTTGGCTGCTTGCTCATAGTCTGTTCCCTCTGGCAACTTGGCAATGCCCTGGCGAGAGAAGATCAAAGCTGTAGGAGTCTCAACATTCTCCATAGCGAGCTTCCAGCAAACGGTAGTCTCGTCAGCATCAGCAGGACGGAATACGCGAACGCTGTCCTTGCCTGCGTGATTCTTCAATTTCTCCATCAAGCGGATCTGTGCCTCCTGCTCAACTGGCTCGTGAGTAGGTCCATCTTCACCAACGCGGAATGCATCGTGAGTCCAGATAAACTTAACAGGAACCTGCATCAGGGCAGCGATACGAACTGCTGGCTTCATATAATCAGAGAATACGAAGAATGTACCCATTGCTGCAACCACACCACCGTGGAGCATCATACCGATACACATATCAGCCATTGTCAACTCAGCAACACCTGCCTGGAAGAAAGCACCTGAGAAATCACCACGAACGATGCTCTTGGTCTTCTTCAAGAAACCATCTGTCTTATCTGAGTTAGAAAGGTCAGCAGATGCACAGATCATGTTAGGAACCTGCTCTGCCAAAACACCGAGACAAGCAGCAGAAGCAGCACGAGTAGCTGAACCAGCCTTCTGCTCAACCTTGCTCCAATCTACCTTAGGAGCCTTGCCGCTGAACCACTCATCCATCTGAGCAGCCTTCTCTGGGTTAGCCTTGCGCCACTCAGCCTCTGCAGCCTTGCGCTCAGCAACGATCTTCTTCAACTCCTCAGCACGCTTAGCGTAGATCTCCTTTACATCGTCGAAGATAACGAATGGGTTCTCAGGATCACCACCGAGGTGCTTGATAGTATTTACGTATGCGTCGCCACCGAGAGGAGCACCGTGAGTATTGATGCAAGCCTCGTAGCTTGTGCCGTCTGCGCGGAGGGCACCCTTACCCATTACAGTCTTACCGATGATGAGGGTAGGGCGATCCTGCTCCTTCTGGGCAGCATCGAGCGCCTCACGAATCTGAGCCACGTCGTTACCGTTGATCTTGATGACATTCCAGCCCCAAGCCTTGTACTTCATCTCAGTATCCTCGTTCATTACAACGCCACACTCTGTAGAGAGCTGGATGTCGTTAGAATCGTAGAACATGATGAGGTTGTTCAGACCGAGGTTACCGGCGATACGACCTACACCCTGAGAGATTTCCTCCTCTACAGCACCATCCGAAATGTATGCGTAGATCTTGTGCTGCATCATGGTTGAACCCAGACGAGCCTCGAGGAACTTCTCGGCAACAGCTGCACCAGCTGCGAGTGCATGACCCTGACCGAGAGGACCAGATGAGTTCTCAATACCACGCTCAAGGTCAAGCTCTGGGTGACCTGGAGTTACAGAACCCCACTGGCGGAACTGCTTGAGGTCTTCCATTGAGAAGAAACCACGCAAAGCCAAACCAGCATAGAGCATTGGGCTCATGTGACCTGGGTCGAGGAAGAAGCGGTCGCGGCCAGTCCATGTTGGATCTGCTGGATCATAAACCAGGTACTCAGAGAAGAGCACGTTGATGAAGTCAGAACCACCCATAGCACCACCTGGGTGACCAGAGTTTGCCTTTTCTACCATTGAAGCAGCCAAGATACGGATATTATCTGCTGCATGATTCATTACTTTAATGTCGTTCATAACACAAATTACTTTATTTTGTTATTATTGATTATTTTCTGCTGAAATATTCCTTTGACAATTCTGTTTCAGAATGTCGAACTGTTTGTTCATCAGCTCCTTATATGAAAAGAGCTGATGAATTTTAGATTTTACCCTACAAATATACTACTTTATTTTCAAAACTACGATAGATTTTGCAGGAATTTTAACCTTGAGGGTGTTTTTCTTGACTTTTGCATCCTTGAACACGGCAGGCTTCACTACCTCAGGGTGCTCAAAATCATTATAGTCGGTCACCTTCTTGCAAGAAAGAATCTGTCCGTTTACAGCCTTTGGAGCAGCTGCGCCATCCAGTTTGAACTCAACTTCCTGAGCCTTGTCAAGACTTACATTTGCAAGAGAAACCACGATGGTTCCGTCTGCCTTCTTGGCAGCAGATGTAGAAACCAGAGGAATCTTTCTGCCGTCCTTCGCATGACTGTCGCCACGAACGTCCATAGAATCACATTTCACATCCATCGGAAGGTAGGTTGCCTCCTGGAAATCCTTATACATATTGAATACGTGGTAGGTAGGAGTGAGTACCATGTGACCTGTACCCTTCGTATCTGTCAGAATCATTGACTGGAGAACGTTGACTACCTGAGCGATATTGGTCATACGGATTCGGTCGCAATGGCGATGGAAAACATTCAGTGAGAGCGCAGCTACAAAGGCATCGCGCATACTGTTCTGCTGATAGAGATGGCCCTTGATAGTGCCCGGTTCCTCATCCCACCAGGTTCCCCACTCATCGACCAGAAGACCGATTTGCTTCTTAGGGTCAGCCTTGTCCATGATGGCTTCGTGCTTCTTGATGACATCCTCAATGCCGAGGCACTTGCCCATGGTCCAGTAGTAATCGTCGTTGTCGAACTTGGTAGCCGAACCCTTGCTGCCTTCCCAGCCGGTTACTGTATAATAATGTAAGGAGATTCCGTTGGCACGATGACCAACACGGTCCATCAGCACCTTGGTCCAGTTGTAATCGTAGTCGCTGGCACCTGATGCAATCTTGTAGAGTTGGTTGCCATCGTAATTGCGACAATATACAGAGTAGCGGCGGTAGAGGTCTGAGTAATATTCAGGGCGCATGTTGCCACCGCATCCCCAACTCTCGTTGCCCACTCCGAGGTACTTTACCTTCCAAGCCTTGTCGCGACCGTTCTGTCGGCGGAGCTTAGCCATAGGTGTATCGCCGTCGCTGGTCATGTATTCTACCCACTTGGCAAGTTCCTCAACGGTTCCCGAACCCACGTTTCCGCTGATGTAAGGCTCGCAACCCAACATTTCGCAGAGATTCAGGAACTCGTGAGTACCGAAGGAATTGTCTTCGATGGTTCCACCCCAGTTGTTGTTTTGCATCTTAGGGCGTTTCTCACGTGGACCGATACCATCCATCCAGTGATATTCATCAGCGAAGCATCCTCCTGGCCATCTCAAAACAGGAACCTTCAGGTCCTTCAAGGCTTGGAGTACGTCGTTACGATAACCCTGAGTGTTGGGAATCTTAGAATCAGGACCCACCCAAAGTCCACCATAGATACAGCTACCGAGATGCTCGGCAAACTGACCATAGATTTCCTTGTAAATCTTCTGGGTGCCCTGATTGGCATGAATGGTACCTGTCACATCCTGAGCCTGGGCAGAGAACGCAACGGTTGTTGATAATAACATAGTTGCAATAAGTCTGTTCATCATCGTTTTTGTTGTTTTAATTTTTTAGGTTTCCATATATGATATTATCCCCTATATATAATAAGGTATATTTCCTTATCTTATTAAAACGAATCTCATCTTGCGATAAGATGCGTTTTAAAAAATACGTTTGTGAGGGAAAAATCCCCCACAAACTCATTTTATTTCTTATTGGCTACAGCTGCCTGTTCGATGGCAAGACCTGCCTTATAGGTCTCAATATATGCATCGAAACCAGCTACGTCTTCTGCTGTAGGTGCAATTTCTACACCAGTATTTCCTGCGAATACCTTCTTGTCGAGGTAATCAGCCAGACTCAGCTTCTCATCGTTGTTAACGAGATAGCCTGCGAGCAGAGCGATACCCCAGGCACCACCTTCGCCTGCTGTCTCCATTACAGAGATAGGAGAGTTGATGGCTGCAGCGAGGATGCGCTGACCTACACCCTTGGTCTTGAACAAACCGCCATGACCTGTGATGCGATCTACCTGCACCTTCTCGTCCTTGAACAATACATCGTTACCAATCTTCAATACAGCTACTGAAGCGTAGAGGTTGGCACGCATGAAGTTGGCGAGGTTGAAGTGGTCGTTGGCTGAACGAACGAACATAGGGCGACCTTCAGCCAAACCTGTTACAGGCTCACCAGAGATATAGTTGTAAGCAATCAAGCCGCCGCAATCTGCATCGCCCTCAAGAGCGTGGTTGTAGAGCTTGCCGAATACCTCGTTCATATCCACAGGTACACCGAGCAACTCCTGATACTGCTTGAACAAACCAACCCAAGCGTTGAGGTCGGAAGTACAGTTGTTGCAGTGAACCATGGCTACAGGACTACCATCTGGAGTTGTCACCATATCAATTACTTCGTAAGGTTTGCTCAAGGCTTTCTCCAATACAATCATAGAGAAAGAAGAAGTACCTGCACTTACGTTACCAGTGCGCTGACGAACAGCGTTGGTAGCTACCATACCAGTACCTGCATCACCCTCTGGAGGGCAGAGAGGAGTACCAGCCTGGAGAGTTCCAGATGGGTCGAGCTTCTTCGCACCTTCCTCGGTCAGAACACCAGCGTCTTCGCCTGCGTTCAATACCTCTGGCAGGATGTCGAGAATCTTCCAGCCCAAGTTCTTAGGCTCGATAAGCTTATCGAACTTAGCTACCATCTCGGCATCGTAGTTGTTGGTGTTGGAATCGATAGGGAGCATACCAGATGCATCGCCTACGCCCAAAACCTTCTTGCCTGTGAGCTGCCAGTGGATGTAACCGGCGAGCGTGGTGAGGAAGTCAATCTTGTTGATGTGCTCCTCACCGTTCAGGATAGCCTGATAAACGTGAGAGATGCTCCAACGCAATGGGATGTTGAAGTGGAAGAGTTCTGAAAGCTCGGCTGCAGCCTGGGCTGTGTTGGTGTTACGCCAGGTGCGGAAAGGAACGAGGATGTTCTCATCCTTGCCGAAAGCCATGTAACCGTGCATCATCGCAGAGATACCGATGGCAGCCAACTGCTTGATTTCGCAGTCGTACTCAGCCTTCACGTTCTTGCGGAGGTCGGCGTAGCAATCCTGCAAGCCTTTCCAAATGGTGTCGATGCTGTAGGTCCACAAACCATCAACCAACTGGTTTTCCCACTCAAAGCTACCCTGTGCGATAGGGTTGTTGTCGGTGTCAATCAAGACAGCCTTGATTCGGGTAGAACCAAACTCGATACCGAGAATGGCCTTACCTGATTCTATAATAGTTTTTGCGCTCATTATTCTTTTATTCTTTAATGTAAAGAACAAAGGGTAAAGCCTTGAAAATCATTTGAATTCTTCACTCTTCGTTCTTCACTCTTCACTTAAATTATCTCAATGCTTTGTTGAGCATGTAATAAATCTCGTTGTTGCGGAGCTGCTGCTTGAAGCTGCTGATAGTTGTGTTCTTGTCGATGTTAACGAACTCAATACCCAGAATCTCGCAGAAGTCCTCCCAGTACTCAGCAGTGATATCGTAAGAGAATGCACTGTGGTGTGTACCACCAGCGAGGATCCAAGCGCCTGCACCAATCTCGAATGTTGGCTGTGGAACCCAGAGAGCTGAAGCTACAGGGAGCTTAGGCATTGCCTTTGGCTCGATGCACTCTACTTCACTTGCGATGAGACGGAAGCGGTTGCCGAGGTCAACTACTGTTGCTTTAACACCCTTACCTGTCTTAGATGTGAATACGAGGCGAGCTGTCTGCTGCTTGCGGATACCGATGCCGAGGAAGTGAACCTCGAGCTTTGGCTTGTCTGTTGCAATCAATGGGCAAACCTCGAGCATGTGGCTCTGGAGGCTAGATGTGCGGTCCGCTGCGAAGTTGAGTGTGTAGTCCTCGAGGAATGAGCAACCCTTCTCCAAGCCCTGGTTCATAACCCAGAGTGTGCGATAGAGGCAAGCTGTCTTCCAGTCACCCTCTGCACCGAAACCGTAACCCTCTGCCATCAGGCGCTGTGAAGCCAAACCTGGAATCTGGTCGAAACCGCAGAAGTTTGGATCGTCGACGTCTGCATCGCCGAGGTCGTCGAAGTTTGTAGTGAATGCTACTGCGTTCTCATCCTTCAATACGCGACGGAGAGCAATCTCAGCTTTAGCTGCATTCTTCACTTTCTCCCAATATACTTCCTCGCCTGACTCATCTATCTTGATGGTGTATTCCTTCTTGTACTCCTCAACGAGAGCATCAGCCTCAGCATCAGTTACCTTCTTGTAGTACTCCATGAGTGAAGATACAGGATAGTAATCTACGTGGTAACCCATGCGCTGCTCGAACTCTACGCGGTCGCCATCTGTTACGGCTACGTTGTTCATATTCATACCGAACATCAAGCAGCGTACGTTGTGAGCATCAGCAACACCTGCTGCTACGCGAGCCCATGTTGCAATCTGCTTCTGAGCCTCTTCGCTCTTCCAGTAACCTACTACTACCTTTCTTGGAATGCGCATACGAGTGCAGATATGGCCGAACTCGATATCGCCGTGAGCAGACTGGTTGAGGTTCATGAAGTCCATATCGATAGAATCCCAAGGGAGTTCTGCGTTATATTGTGTATGGAAATGGAGGAGTGGCTTCTCGAGAGCCTGCAAGCCCTTGATCCACATCTTAGCAGGAGAGAAGGTGTGCATCCATGTGATGATACCTACACATTTATTGTCGTTGTTGGCAGCCTTCATTACAGCCTCAACCTCTACAGAAGAGTTAGCTGTGCCTTTGTAAACCACCTTGATAGGGATGATGCCACTGTTGTTGAGACCATCTACCATGTCCTTAGAGTGACCATCTACTATCTTAACTGTCTCACCTCCGTAAAGAAGTTGTGCACCAGTTACAAACCAAACCTCTAAATTTTCAAATGCTTTAATCATGATTGTTGTTGTTATATTGTTAGTTTATTATTATTTTTTTCTTCGGAATTATTTCTTCTTTTTCTGACCGTAGTAGGCATTAGGACCATGCTTGCGGCTGAAGTGCTTCTCTACGAGCAGCGGATTCATGGTAGTATTTGGGTTCACGCTGAAAGAGATGAACGCCATTTTGGCTACCTGCTCTGCTACTACTGCGTGGTAAACAGCTTCGTCTGCATCTTTACCCCATGTAAAAGGACCATGGTTCTTCACCAACACACCTGGAGTATGAACAGGATTGATATTGTCCTTTTTGAAACGGTCAACGATCACTACGCCTGTATTGTGCTCATACTCAGCCATCATATCTTCAGTCATGGCCT
The DNA here is from genome assembly GCF_019249725.2 of Segatella hominis. Classification (NCBI taxonomy): domain Bacteria; kingdom Pseudomonadati; phylum Bacteroidota; class Bacteroidia; order Bacteroidales; family Prevotellaceae; genus Segatella; species Segatella hominis. The sequence goes on along the minus strand of NZ_CP137559.1, from coordinate 1,509,091 downwards.
CGGTGCAAGGGATGCAGTCGTGGAAATAGTCAGCATGTGTAGTACCGATATTTGGAATATCCATGCCAGCCTGAGCCCAAGCTGTAGCATATGTGGAATGTGTATGTACCACACCGCCCAACTCTGGGAAAGCACGGTAGAGAACCAAATGGGTAGGAGTATCAGATGAAGGATTCAAATCACCTTCTACTACTTTGCCTGTTTCCAAGTCAACTACTACCATGTCGCTGGCTTTCATGTTGTCATAACTTACACCTGATGGTTTGATGACAACGAGACCTTTCTCACGGTCGATGCCACTTACATTTCCCCATGTGAAGAGCACAAGGTTGTGTTTTACAAGGTCAAGATTAGCCTTGAACACTTTTTCTTTCAATTCTTCTAACATAGTTTTATGTCCTTTTTATTAATTGTTGTATATTTAGTTTCGAATAATTTTCTATCTTAATGGCTTTCTATTACTTCAGGTTGAAATACGGATCTTGTTCGTATGCTTTCTTGTTGAAGCGATAGAGAGCAGCTCCTCTTTTAGAGGATATCTTGTCGATAAGTTCAGTCTTCTCTATGAAGTCGATATCCTTGATACGCTTACGGAAGTTGCGCTTATCGATTTCTTCACCCATCACGGCCTCAAAAACATGCTGCAACTGTGTAAGGGTGAACAGTTCTGGAAGCAACTTGAAACTCAACGGCTCATTGTTGATGCGGCGGCGAATTTGTGATATCGCATTTTGAATCATCTGGTTGTGGTCGGAATACAACTTAGGGAGTTCATTCAGATTTACCCATTCCAAACCATATCTTATTCTGAGAGAATCATCATAATCTTTTACGTTGATGAGAGCGCAATAGGCGATAGAGATGACACGCTCGCCTGGGTCACGGTCAATACGACCGAATGCGCCTACCTGTCGGATGTATAATCCCTTCATACCTGTCAAATCCAGAATGACACGATTGGCTGCATCCTCCAAAGTTTCGTTCTGACCTACGAAGCCTCCATAGAGAGACCATTCTCCACGACCTGGATCCATCTGGCGCTTGCCGATGAGCAATTGCAACTGGCTTCCGTTGAAACCGAAAATGATACAGTCAACAGAAACGAGGACTTTGGAATGTTCGTTATAAAATTGTGTCATGATGTTTTGATTTTTGATGATTATTATCGTTTGGCTTTTTACAGCCTTTATTTCTTTGAATGTCTTTTTTAGAATAGTAAAAAGTGGTTGTCTTTTTAGTTCAAGTCTGCCTCCTTCAGGACTTGCCTATAAGGAGACAGACTTGTGTGATATTTGTATTGTTCGCCAGAGTCAGCCTGGCGAAAATGCTTTTTACCAGAAATATGCGTAGAATGCAGCGCAGAGGCCGATTACTACGATTGTACCAATGATATCGAACGCACCCCAGCTCTCACGGATAGACTTCTTGAAGTCGGATGTGAAGGTGATTGCCTCTACCTGCTCCTTGCTTGGGGCTGGAGTGAAGCAGCTCACGACTACCATGAAGATGATAAGGAAGACGAGCAGCCAGCACTCGAATACGAGCCAGTTGGTCTGCCAGAACCATGCGGTATAATCCCAGAACGCACCATCCATTGTTGCCTTACCAGTATCGGTAATGACGTTGGTAACGAGGCGGAGCATACCGATGAGGAAACCGGTAATCATGGTGTATTCGCCTGCCTTTGGAGTAATCTTCTTGAAGAAAATACCCATCGCAAATACGGCTACCATAGCTGGAGCCAGGAGTGACTGGATACCCTGGAGATAATTGTACAATGTATCCATCTTCATCATGATTGGCAACCAGGCAAAACCGAGAATTACAACTACTACGGTAGCGATACGGCCAACGAGTACGTAGTGAGCCTCAGACATTCCCTTCTTCAATGGCTTGTAGAAGTCCTCGGTGAAGAGGGTAGCACAGCTGTTGAAGAATGCTGCCAATGAAGCAACGAGTGCGCAGATGAAACCGATGGTTACGATTCCCTTGATACCTGCAGGAAGCACGGTCTTTACCATGATGGCGAAGGCTGCATCAGTCTCGTTCATCTGGATTGCGCCCTTCTGAGCCAAGGCAGCTGCAATCATACCTGGAATGAGGAACATGAAGCAAGGGAGAACCTTGAAGAAACCGGCTGCGATAGTACCGCGGCGGGCACGCTTCATTACCTCTACGTTGCTTTCGCCAGGAACCTGACCGAGTACACGCTGAACGATATGCTGGTCAGTACACCAGTACCAGAAACCAATGATGGTTGCACCAATGAATACTACGAAACCTGGATACTCCTGATACATTGAGTCACCTGCCTCCCAGTGGAACATGTGGGTTGTTCCGTAGCCGTTGTTCAACTTGCCGCAGTAGTCCATCATATCTGCCCAACCTGCAGAGACGCTTCCACCGCCGAGGGTAGAGAGACCGAGGAAGAGCACGAGGAATGAACCGATGACGAGGATAGGAGTCTGGATGGTTGACAGAGTCATTACACCCTTCATTCCGCCGAATACGGTGAAGATGGTGGTGAGGATGATCAAACCGATAGCACCTACCCAGAAATTCAAGCCCCAGAGATACTCGAAGAAGATACCACCTGTAAGTGCGGTAACGCTCACTTTGGTGAGAATGTAAGCAACGAGTGTGATGATAGAGAGCCATGAACCTGTACGCTGAGTATAGCGGAACTTCAGGAAGTCAGGCATGGTGATGATCTTACCCATCTTGTTGATGAGCAACTGATAGAAAGGTACGAACAACCAACCGAGGATGAGGATCATCCAACCCTGCATCTCCCAGTGAGCCATTCCGACACCACTCTTGGCACCTGTACCAGCAAGACCCACGAGGTGCTCTGAACCGATGTTGGCTGCGAAGATAGCCATACCGATAACATACCATGGCTCGCCCTTACCGAAGAGGTAAGCAGAAGAGTCTTCGCCCTTCTGAGCCTTTCTGTCTTTCACAATCGCATGCCATACTGCCCAAATAACGCCAACTACACCAATGGCGAGTACTGTCCAATCCAGCCATACGAATTCTGTTGAATTCCAATTCATAATTTTACTATAAGATTGTTGTGTTTATTATTAATAGTTTTATCTTTCCCCTTTATAGAGTTTTCTTCTCTTTGTTGAGTTTTCAGAGCCTTTCCTTAAATGAATAAGGAAAAGGCTTTGATAAGAGGAGTCTTATTTCTTTACGCTAAATTTATAAGCAAGGTGAGAGTAGTATTTCTCGCCTGGTTTTAAGGTTGCGTCAGTCCAATCCTTCACTCCCTGTGAAATCTTGGTAGGAGAGTCTGGATATTTCTGGCTCTCGAAGCATACACTTACATGCTTAGGATACTTGATGCCATGCTTGCAAGAGATGCCTGTGCCCTGGAAGTTACCGGTATAGACTTGAATACCTGGTTCATTGGTGAATACTTCAAGCAGGATTCCACTCTTAGGAGAGTAGAGGCTGGCGCAAACAGTCTTGTCATCGCCCTTGCCATTCTTGTATGTGTTCAGGCACCAGTTGTGGTCATAACCTGTAGCATTCTTAATCTGCTCAAAGTTGTAATCCACCTTCTTGCCAATTTCTGTAGGAGTGCGGAAGTCCATAGGAGTACCTGTCACATCCTTGATTTCTCCTGTAGGAATATAGAGTTTGTCTGAAGGAGTGAACTTGTCGGCATTCACATACATAATCTGGTCGAAACCTTCCTTGGAAGGATCGCCGTTGAGATTGAAGTAGGAATGGTTGGTCATATTGATGACAGTCTCCTTATCTGTTGTTGCTCCAAATACGATATCAAGGGTGTTGTCGCTCTTGACAGTATAGGTGGCTGTTGCTGTTACATTACCAGGGAAACCATTCTCGCCATCCTTAGCATGGATAGTGAATGTAACGGATGAATCGTTTTTGGCTGTTACGTCGTAAACCTGGTTCAACCAGCCTGTGGCACCGCCACCATGCAGACAGTTGCCATTGTCGTTTGCCTTCAACTGATAGGTCTGGCCATTCAACTGTAATTTGGAGTCCTTGATGCGGTTGGCATAACGACCTACAGAAGAACCATAGTCTGATGGTGAGTTGAGGGTGTCGGCATACTGGTGAATATTGTCATAACCCAATACAACGTCTGTTGGCTTACCATCCTTGTTTGGCACAGAAATGGAAACTACGCGTCCACCATAATTGGTAAGACAAACTTCCATACCCTGATTGTTCTTGAGGGTAATCAACTCCGTTTTCTTGCCGAGGACAGTTGAGTCGAAATCAGCCGGATTTAAACCAGACTGTGTGAGGTTTGAATTCTCACATGCAGAAAGCATGACTGTTACTAAGCCAGCTCCCAAAATTAGATTTTTGATATCTTTCATTTTTAGGTTGATTATTAGAAACTTTATTATTTGGGTGTAAAATTAATACTTTATCTCGAAAGTACAATACTTTTTCCTTATTATTTTTGTTCTAAAGTGTGTTTTTAACACTATTTGTATTATTGTGGACGAAAACAGGGATGAAATAGCTTAAAATAGTCTGTTTGTATGTGACATGATGGAAATAAGAAAAGTCCACGAAAAACTAACCTTTTATTAGTTTTCGTGGACTTGTTTTTTCTGATACATTATATAATTATACTTGATATAGCATATCATGTGTATTAGTTATATAATATATTATAATGTATATTAGCAAACCTTGTGAGAACCCTCAGAGATAACTACAGGGTAAATCTCAGGAGCATGACCATACTTGGCTGTGAACTTAGCAGTAACATCCTCTACGAACTTGTCATAGATGTCGTCCTTTACCAAGTTGATGGTGCAACCACCGAAGCCGCCACCCATGATACGGCTACCTGTAACACCATTCTCCTTAGCTACGTCGTTCAAGAAGTCGAGCTCCTCGCAACTTACTTCATATTCCTTGCTCAAACCATAGTGAGTTTCATACATTTTCTGACCTACAGTCTCGTAGTCACCCTTTTCGAGCGCATCGCAGACTGCCAATACGCGGTCTTTCTCGCCCAATACGAAGTGAGCGCGGCTGTAATCCTCTTCGCCAACTTCTGCACGAACCTCTTCCAACTGCTCCCATGTACAATCACGGAGGGTTTCGAACTTAGCCTCTGGATGCTTAGCAGCGATGTGCTTAACCACATTCTCGCAAGAGTTACGACGGTCGTTGTATGGAGAACCTGCCAACTCATGCTTAACCTTAGAGTTTACCAAGCAGAGCTTATAGCCCTGAGGGTTGAATGGGAAGTACTCAAACTCGCGGCTGTTGCAATCGAGGCGCATCAATTTACCTTCCTTGCCGAATACAGAAGCAAACTGGTCCATGATACCGCAGTTTACGCCGATATACTTGTGCTCAGTAGCCTGACCGGCCAATACGAGATCCCACTTAGAAACCTTGTTGTCACCGAAGAGATCGTTCAAAGCAAATGCGAAGCAGCTCTCAAGAGCAGCAGAAGAAGACATACCTGCACCGAGAGGCACGTCACCATAGAATGCAGCATTGAAACCTTTCACCTCAACACCCAATGACATCATTTCCTGACAGATACCATAGATGTAGCGTGCCCAAGAAGTACGAGGACCCTCAGGATCATTCACCTTGAATTCTACACGGTCTTTCAAGTCGATAGAGTAGAGCATTACTGTATCTGTACCGTTAGGACGAATCTCTGCCATGATACCCTTATCTACTGCACCTGGAAATACGAATCCACCATTGTAGTCGGTGTGTTCACCGATAAGGTTGATGCGGCCTGGAGACATATAAATATTACCTGTTTTACCATCAAAGTGCTTGATGAAGCGGCTTCTTACTTTTTCGATATCCATAATTCTTATAGTTTAGATTGTTAAATTGTTAATATTTAAAAGATTTGCTTTATTTAGTAAATGGCTTTCCGTGAGTTGTACTCATGGAAAGCCAACCATTATAGAGGGTATTCCTAAGATTATTCTACAGGAATGTCCTTGTTGATGTTCTTGCAACCAGCGATTGCATAGAAGAACATGTAACCCATAGAAATGAGAGGTACGATGTAGCTCAACATGTAACCTGCATTATCGGCGATGAAGTTCTGTACCAATGGCATCAAACCACCACCTACTACCATCATCATGAAGATGCCTGAAGCCTGGGCTGTATATTTGCCAAGACCCTCTGTAGCAAGGTTGAAGATACTTGGCCACATGATAGAGGTGCAAAGACCGCAGAGTACCAAGAACATGGCTGAGATAGGAACTGTTACCAACTGGAATGAAGAACCTGTAAATACAGGCATATCTACAGTTGTTGATTTGCCAAGAAGTACTGCCAAAAGAATGAACAGCATACCTGCACCATTAGCGACAATCATCATAGAACGGCTTGAAACCTTGTTGGCAATGAAGCTGGAGCACAAACGGCCCACCAACATGAGCAACCAGTATGTTCCTGCTACGAAACCACCGATAGCTGCTGCGTTTGCCAAGGCTGCGCCGTTGATGAAGCCACCACCATTGGCAGTTGTGTCTGAAATGTAGAAATTCAAAGTTCCTGGGATACCTACCTCAACACCTACATATACGAAGATGGCGATAACGCCGAGGTTGAAATGGCGGAATGCCCATGGTGAATGCTCGAATACAGTCTTGTCAGTTGTCTTACCCATCTCAGGATCCTTGATAGGGATGAAGAGCAAGCATATAAAGGCAGCTGCAAATACTGCGAGAGCGATGTAAAGTACCAAGTTGACATCTACCATCTGGGTATTGGCTGTTACTGTACCGATAAGGGCACCTACGAGCATTGGAGTTAAAGTACCAGATAAAGAATTCAGTGTACCCCCAATGAGGTTCAACTGGTTACCGCGGTTACCACCGCCACCGAGAAGATTCAACATAGGGTTTACTACAGTATTCAGAATACATACAGCAAAACCTGAGATGAATGCACCGAAGAGATAAACAGAGAAGCCTGATACATCGACACCAAACTTACCTGAGAGGAACTGAATGAATACGCCGACAAAACCAGTAGCAATACCAGTAAGAGCTGTTTTCTTGTAACCAATTTTAGTCAACAATTTACCAGCAGGGATACCCATGAAGAGGTAAGCCAAGAAGTTCATGGCATTACCTAGCATACCAATCATGTTGGCGCTACCGCTATCGGCAAATACGTTTTTCCAGATGACTCCGATAGGAGCAGCTAAGTTTGTGACGAATGAAATCATCGCATAGAGGAACATCATCGTGATAATGGCAATGATGTTACCATTTTGTTTTTGGTTTTCCATTTTTTCTTTAATAGTTGATATTTAAATGTTTTGTTTATAGACTTGGAAAGGAGTGGCAGTTCAAAAACTGCCACTCCTATGTTTAAATGTATGGTCTATCTTATAAATAAGGTTATCTTAAGGATAAGACTGAACCATACAAGTTTCTTTTATTTGTCAACACCAAACTTATAGATAGTTTTCTGTGTGTATGTTTCGCCTGGTTTCAAGCGTACACTTGGGAAATATGAGCGGTTTGGTGAGTCTGGGAAGTGTTGAGCCTCAAAGCAGACTGCACTTCTGCGTGGGAATGTTGCACCATGCTGACCCTTGATACCCTCCAGGAAGTTGCCTGTATACATCTGCAAACCTGGTTCGGTAGTATAAACTTCCATTGTACGACAGCTAACAGGATCCTTGATTCTTGCAGCAAAACTCAACTCGCCTTCTTCCTTCTTGTTGAGTACGTAGTTGTGGTCATATCCTGAACCATTCTTGATTTGCTCATTGTCTGCATTGATATCCTGACCAATCGGTTTCGGTTTGCGGAAATCAAATGGAGTGCCTTCCACCTTCAAGATCTCACCTGTAGGAATAGAAGTCTCATCGATAGGCAAATAGAAATCAGCATTCACCTCACAAATGATATTGTCAATGGTTGGTGTAGGGTTGCCGATACCTTGGATTGAGAAGAAACCGTGGTTTGTCAGGTTCACGATAGTCAACTTGTTGGTTGTAGCCTGATACTTGATAACCAACTCGTTATCGTCAGTCAAGGTGTAAGCCACCCAAACGTCCATTTCTCCTGTAAAACCTTCTTCTCCGTAAGGGCTGGTATATTTTAATACGACAGCATTCTCGCTCATGCGGGTTGCATCCCAAACGTGTGCGTGGAAACCGGTAGGACCGCCATGCAAGTGATTCTTGCCATCGTTGCAAGCCAACTGGTATTCTTTGCCGTGTAATGTGAACTTACCGTCACAAATACGGTTTCCATAGCGACCGATGAGTACGCTTAGGAAAGGCTCTGGTGAATTGATAACATCCTGGATGTTGTCATGACCCTGGATGAGGTTAGCATAATTGCCATCTTTGTCTGGCATCATGATAGCCACAATTGCACCGCCGTAGTTTGTTACTGCAACTTCATTGCCCTGACTATTCTTCAAGATGAAGAGGTCGGTCTGCTTTCCATTTACAGTGGTCTGAAAATCTTCTCTTTTCAGACCACAGAGGTTTTCTACTTTTTCGCTCATAATATCCTAATTTTTTAGTTACTTTATCGTTTAAGTTATTATCTACTGCAAAGTAACTAAAAAAAAATGATTATTACAAATATTTTAGCAATTTATTGATTTAAAAAAACAAAAAATAACTTATGAAAGGAAATCGGCTACAATGTAACTTGACCCTCCAACGAAGATAAAATCATCTTCAGCAGCGTCTGCCTGTGCTGCTTTAAATGCTTTATTAACAGAAGAATACACGTTTCCGTTGAGTCCTAACGAAGTGCCTAATTCCGCGATTTTTTCCACTTTTATGGCTCTTTTTGTAGTTGCTTGTGTCCAATAGTAAATTGCGTTCTTTGGAAGCATTTTCATCACAGTTGTGACATCTTTGTCATCTACCATGCCAAAAACGATGCGAAGCTGTCTGCATGCTTGTGCCTTGATCTGAGGAGCCAGATATTGCCATCCGCCTACATTATGACCTGTATCGCAGATTACCAAAGGCTTGTCTTGTATCTTCTGCCATCTACCCATCAATCCTGTCAGTTCTGTTACATGGGAAATTCCATATTTGATGGATGTTCCTTTGTTCTTGGCAAGTGTAAGATACTTGACGGCATTAAGGATGGTGTTCATATTCTTGGCCTGATAATCGCCGCAGAGTTCTCCTGTCAACTTACCCCATGTACGGGTAGTGTATTCCATTTTTCCATTAATATGTTCTGCTTTCTGGATTTCCTGCTGGTTTTCATCTTGGGCGAAAATGATAGGAGAGTTTTCTTTCTGTGCCTTTTGCTGGAAAACAGGACGTGTTTCTGGCAGATCTTCTCCGATAATGACTGGTACTCCTGGCTTGATGATGCCTGCTTTTTCGCCTGCGATGTCAGCCAAAGTGTTGCCTAAGAACTGGGTATGATCCTTACTGATATTAGTGATGATAGATAGGATAGGGGTGATAATGTTGGTGCAGTCCAAGCGACCACCGAGTCCTACTTCGATAATGGCGATATCAACCTTTTGTTCGGCAAAGTACTTGAATGCCAGAGCGGTGGTCAATTCAAAGAATGATGGATGTAGAGGTTCGAAGAATCTGCGTTCTTTTTCTACGAAATCGATAATGTATTGTTCGCTGATGCATTCTCCGTTTACTCGGATACGTTCACGAAAATCTACCAGATGTGGAGATGTAAAGAGTCCAACTTTGTATCCTTCTGATTGAAGAATGGCAGCAAGGGTATGAGAGCAGGAACCTTTGCCGTTGGTACCTGCGACATGAATGCTTTTGAACTGGCGATGAGGATGTCCGAAATGCTTGTCAAGCGTTTCGGTGGTTTGCAAACCTGGCTTGTAAGCCTTGGCACCTACCTTTTCAAAAACAGGAGTGCTGTTGAACAGATATTCTATGGTTTCTTGATAATTCATTGCTTTTCTGCGTTTATTACACCTTATTATATATATAAAGGAGCAACCCTGCCTTTGCCAGACAGGATTGCTCCTTTCATTTTTATCAATATATTCTCGTTTATTTAAAGAGGTTTTTGAAACTTTCAAAGAGAGACTTCTTGGTGGCACTATCAGCCTTGAAGTTCTCGCATTCTTTAAATTTCAAGACAAGTGCTTTTTCCTCCTTGGTAAGGGTCTTTGGTACAAATACGGTGATGTTGACGATGATGTCACCCTTTCCGTAACCATAACCCTGTACGGCAGGAAGTCCTTTTCCTCTGAGGCGCATCTGCTTGCCTGGCTGGGTTCCTGGTTCAATCTTGAGGGTAGTCTTGCCATCAATAGTTGGTACTTCTACCTCTCCGCCAAGAGTTGCAGTAGTGAAATCAAGAACAAGATTGTAATACAGGTCCTGACCGTTACGCTCAAAGATGTCGCTCTTTTCTTCCTGGATAAGAACCTGAATGTCACCATTGATGCCATTATGCTTGCCTGCATTTCCTTTGCCGCGAACACTGACACACATGCCGTCTTCAACACCAGCAGGAATGTTGATTTCTACGACTTCATCACCTTTTACGATACCATCACCGCCACAATGCTTACACTTGTTCTTGATGATGGTACCTTCTCCATGACAGTCTGGGCATGGAACCTGAGTCTGCATCATGCCGAACATAGAGCGAACGGTCTTGATAGTATATCCTGTACCATTACATGTATGGCATGTTTCTGGTTGTGCACCGCCTTCGCATCCTGTACCATGACATTCCTCACAAGTAACATCCTTGCGAATTTTGAATTTCTTGGTAACACCTGTGGCAATTTCCTGCAAAGTGAGTTTTACTTTCACGCGCAGATCGCTTCCCTGATATTGCTGGCGAGCACCGCCGCCACCAAAACCTCCGCCAAATCCGCCGAAACCGCCGCTGTGTCCTCCGAAAATGTCTCCGAACATGGAGAAGATGTCATCCATATTCATGTTGCCACCTCCGCCAAATCCACCGAATCCACCTTGTGGACCGTCGAATCCGAACTGGTCATATTGCTGGCGCTTCTGAGGATCTCTTAAAACATCGTAAGCCTCAGCTGCTTCCTTGAATTTCTCCTCAGCCTCTTTGTTGCCGGGGTTGCGATCAGGATGATACTTGATGGCAATCTTTCGATAAGCCTTCTTGATCTCGTCATCGGATGCTGACTTATCGACGCCCAGCACCTCATAATAGTCTCTCTTAGCCATTTGCTAACTTCTGATTGAATGTTCTGAATATCAATTGATTATTGTCCTACTGCTACTTTTGCGTGGCGGATTACTTTGTCGTTGAGGGTGTAACCTGTCTGTACGCAGTCGATAACCTTACCTTTCTTGTCATCGCCCATTCCCGGAACCATAGCGATGGCCTCATGGAAATCTACGTCAAAGTCCTTGTCTGTAGTCTCTATCTTCTTTACGCCTAATCCTTCCAATGTCTTGATGAATTTATTGAAAATCATCTGAACACCTTCTTTGATAACCTTAGGATCTTCACTCTTATCAGCAATGGCACGCTCAAAATCATCGAGTACTGGCAAAATGGCTGAAATTGTTTTTTCTCCGCCATTGAGTACCAGTTCTGCTTTCTCTTTGAGAGTGCGTTTGCGATAGTTTTCAAACTCAGCAGTCTTGTAGAGCAATTGCTTCTTGAGGTCTTCCACTTCTTTTTGAGCTTTCTCAAGTGGATCCAATTCTGTTTCTTCTGCCTTTTTGTCGGCAGCATTGTTGTCCTCTGTCTTTTTGTCAGCATCGCTGTCAGATTCGTTCTCTGCACCCGCATTTTTGTCAGACTGGTTGTCTGCAGCATGGGTGTTTTGTTCCTGCTCATTGGATACTTGCTCGTTGTGAGCCTGCTCCTCGACGTTGCCGTCTTCTATATTTATATCTCTTTCTTTAGACATAGTTGTAAATTTACTTTTGATTTTTTTAGAATCTTCATGACAAAAAGTGTGCCAACCTGAAAAGGCTGGCACCTATTATATATGTATGTATATAAGACTTCTCGTTTGTCTTTGCAATATTCAATCCTGTATGAGTAGGATTACTGCAATCCGTACATCTTAGCTTTTTGCTCCTTGATAGCCTCGTCGTAGATATACTCGTCGTAAGACATGAGTTTGTCGATTGTGCCAGATGGAGTCAGCTCGATGATGCGGTTTGCTACGGTGTTGATGAACTCGTGGTCATGGCTGGCAAAAAGAATATTGCCCTTGAATGCCACCAAGTTGTTGTTGAAAGCCTGGATACTTTCCAAGTCCAAGTGGTTGGTTGGAGTATCAAGAATCAGACAGTTGGCATTCTGCAACTGCATACGGGCAATCATACATCTCATCTTTTCACCACCGGAGAGTACGTTTACTTTCTTCAGTACTTCCTCACCGCTGAAGAGCATTCTACCCAAGTAGCCCTTCATGGCTACCTCATTACCCGGACCATATTGGCTCAACCAATCTACCAGGTTCTTATCGCTTTCAAAGAACTCAGTATTGTCGAGTGGGAGATAGGCTGTTGTGATGGTAACACCCCACTTGTATTCACCTCCATCAGCCTTTCTGTTGCCATTGATGATTTCAAAGAGAGCGGTCATCGCTTTTGGATTATGAGAGAGGAATACTACCTTTTCGCCCTTTTCGATATTGAAGTTTACGTTATCGAAAAGTACAGTTCCGTCCTCGTCGCATGCCTTCAAACCTTCTACCTCAAGAATCTGATTTCCTGGTTCACGGTCCATCTGGAAGATAATGCCAGGATATTTACGGCTTGATGGGCGGATTTCCTCAACGTTGAGTTTCTCGAGCATCTTCTTACGAGAGGTAGTCTGCTTGCTCTTTGCAACATTGGCAGAGAAACGGCGGATGAATTCTTCCAACTGCTTTTTCTTCTCCTCAGCCTTCATCTTCTGGTTTTGAGCCTGACGGAGAGCCAACTGTGAACTTTCATACCAGAAAGAGTAGTTACCGGCAAACATGGTTACCTTTCCAAAGTCGATATCCACGGTCTGGGTACTTACTGAGTCGAGGAAGTGACGGTCGTGAGATACAACCAATACGGTTTGCTCGATGTTGCTTAAGTATTCTTCCAACCATTCTACAGTATCGAGGTCGAGGTCATTGGTAGGCTCATCGAGGAGAAGGTTGTCTGGGTTTCCAAAGAGAGCTTTTGCCAACATGACGCGCACTTTCTCTGTGTTAGAGAGTTCACCAACAAGCTTGTTGTGCTGTTCCTCTTTTACGCCAAGATTCTGAAGAAGTTGTGCTGCATTGCTTTCGGCCTCCCAACCATTCATCTCTGCAAACTTCAACTCCAGGTCTGCAGCTCTGTTACCGTCTTCTTCTGTCATTTCTGGTTTAGCATAAAGGCGCTCACGCTCCTTCATGTTTTCCCAAAGAGGCTGGTGTCCCATCAAGACGGTGTCCATTACACGAAATTCGTCGTATTTAAAGTGGTCCTGCTCCAAGACAGAGAGACGCTCGCCTGGTCCCATTTCTACACTACCCTTATTTGGCTCAAGATCGCCACTGATGGCTTTGAGCAAAGTTGATTTACCTGCGCCGTTGGCACCGATAATACCATAGATGTTACCATGAGTGAACTTGAGGTTTACATCCTTGTAAAGAACTCTTTTTCCGAATTGGATTGCAAGATTTGTTACTGTGATCATTATTAATTAATACCTTTTCTTTTTTAATTTTGGCTGCAAAGTTACGAAAAAATATTTGAATATCAATGCTTTGATGATAAAACTTGCTTAATTTTTAGTTAAAATGTCACAGAGGCTTGGTGGTGTTGTCAAAAAGAAGTACTTTTGTATTTTAAAACATTTGAAAATTGAAAATAATAGAAATAGAATATGGCGCATCAAAGCAATAAATGGCAGAAAAGTGCCAACCAAAGGGGAGGCTATGGCGTTCCTAACGAATATGCTCACTATGTAGTCGGAAAACCGGCTCCGCTTCTGGAATGGCTTCTTGAAAATATCAAAGGGGAGAGTAAAACCAAGATTAAGTTGACTCTCCAGGGACGAGGTATTAAAGTGGATGGTAAGATCATTACGCAGTTTGATTATGCGCTGCGTCCTGGTATGAAAATCTCAGTCAGCAAAACTAAGAAAAATAATGATAAGTTTAAAAATCGATTTGTTAAGATAGTTTACGAGGATAGGTATCTTGTCGTTGTTGAGAAAAACGTGGGTATCTTGAGTATGGCTGCTGGGCATTCTACGCTGAATGTGAAAGCTGTTCTGGATGACTATTTCCATAAGTCACGTCAGAATTGTCAGGCACATGTCGTTCATCGCCTTGATCGTGATACTTCTGGTCTGATGATTTATGCGAAGGATAAGCAGACTGAACTTGCTTTGGAGAATGATTGGCACAACAATGTTTATGACCGTAGATATGTAGCTGTTGTCTCTGGAGAGATGGAGGAAGATGAGGGAACGATTGCTAATTGGCTCAAGGATAATAAAGCTTATATTACATATAGCAGTCCTACCGATAATGGAGGAAAATATGCTGTAACTCACTTTCATACGCTCACTCGTTCGACTGATTATTCATTGGTAGAGTTTCGCTTAGAGACTGGTCGTAAAAATCAGATTCGTGTGCATACTGCTGATATGGGACATCCTGTCTGTGGGGATATAAAATATGGCAATGGAGATGATCCTTGTCATCGTCTTTGTCTTCATGCATATGTGCTCTGTTTTTATCATCCTGTAACTCATCAGCCTATGGAGTTTGAAACTCCTATTCCTGCTGAGTTCCGTAAGGTTTTTAAGTAAAAATATAGTATGGCTTTTGTGAAGTAATGAGTCTCGATTTTAGTCTTTTTAAATAAATTATAATAGTAAAATGGATGATTTCGGATATTATATTTTTGCCTTGGTTGTGCTGGTCGTTGGTTTCTTGATTGTAAAGAAAGTTGCAACATGTTTGGTTAAGACTATTGTCGGCATACTGGTATTAGCAATTTTGGCTGGTATCTATTGGGTGTATATTGCGTAAATAAGTTTTGGAGTTTTTGTGTCAGATATAGCAGAAAAGCGTTGCTGTAACCAAAATGTTTGGTAACAGCGACGCTTTTTTATTTGTGTTGCTTTTGTATTTTCTTATTGATTTTCAAGAGATCTTTCATGGCCTTTTTTCCAGCTTCTTCTCCTTTTTCTATCATCTTTATTACTTTTTTATCACTGAAGCTGGCTGCTGAAAATCCTTTTAAATCTGGATTGATATAAACGTTGACATGGCGAAGATTTTCTTGGTATTGGTTGAGGTCAGGACGCTGGGTTATCCAATGGAGAAGTTGCCCCATGAATTTCTCTGCATTTTCATACTTTTTGGCTTTCCGTTCTCTTTTCCAGGCTTTACTGTCTTCATGTTTCTTAACCGTTAGGTCAATGGCTATCACAATATCAGCTCCCATATCAAGCACCACATCTACGGGAAGATTATCCACCAGTCCGCCATCTAATAGTTCAATTCCATTGATATCGATGGCTTTGAAGGCACCTGGTATTGCCATACTGGCTCGCATGCTTCTTGCTAAATTGCCGTTCTTGAGTATCACTTTCTGCCGGTTGATATAGTCGGTAGCTACGCATCGGAAAGGGATGGGTAAACTATCGAAGGAAATACGATTTTGGTGGTGGATAGAATCTCCGTATTGAAAACTTTGCTTGTTTGTCATAGTGAGCTTGGCTGTTATCATGGAATCGAGTAGGCTGAAAATTTTATCACCCCGTATCATTCCTACGGATTTGTCAACCTGCTTGCTTCCCTTTCTGGCTATCGGGAATCCAAACAGATAGGTGACGCCATCCCGCTTAACAATGGGTTTGTCGCAGATTCCTATGTTGCGGTCTGTCAGCAAATTCATCCATTCCTGAGATCTGAACATACTGTCAAGTTCTTCACTTCTGTAACCGCAGGCATAGAGACCGCCAATGATGCTCCCGATACTGGTTCCTGCTATATAGTCTATTGGGATGCCGGATTTCTCAATATATTTCAAGGCTCCTACTGTGGCAGCGCCTTTTGCACCGCCACCACCCAAGACAAGTCCTATTTTGGGACGTTCTTCCTGATGTTTAGCCTCTGTGCTGCCTATACCTATTATATATATAAGGAGGCAACTTAATAGGAAAAATTTCATGGATGTCCTCATTGCTTTTGTTTTTGAAGAAAAATGCCAGTTTTGGGATGGTTCAATTTGTATTCTTTGGAATAGTCTGGAAATCAGAGATTATCTATTTGTCTGAGATTGCCTATTTGTAGATGAAATAAGTTCCTCCGTCGCTCATGCAGTATTTCTTGAGTAAAGTTTGGATGTATTCGGCATTTGCGCGAACATTAGCTTCGTTTCCATCATATCCGTTGATAAGCACGACAAGATGGGTCGTATTCATTTCCATCTTCGTTCGTTCATTATCGCTTGTTGGTGTGCCAACTCCTCCTATTTGGTCTCTATATACAGGTAATCCCTCTATATTAATAGTTCCTCTGCCTATACCTTCATAAGGCTCGCCGGCTTTTCCCACACCTAAGGTAAGGGTATCTCCTTGAAATTTATCAGCGTCAAAACCGCCGATGCTGTAACCGTAGGCTATGCTGGCTAAGTTTACGAGATCCACAAGGGTATCTCTTTGGTAAAGTTCCTTGTCCTGTAATAAGCGGCGGATTAATGCTTCTGAGGCAGGGCGATAGCGGGATGGGTCCTTGCCACAGGAACGATATACCTTACGGGTAGCAGCTATGCCACTCATGTCTTTGAGCGATTCTGTTGTCAATTCCTGTTTGTATCTTCTGCCCAGTTCTTCGATTTCATCCCAGAGTTCTTGGCAGTATTGTGTATTTATAACGGAAGCTTCTATGCATGCTCCAACAAAAGAAGGGCATACTGATTCTATTTCGGGTGATACTATGATTTTCATATGAATGTATTTCTGTTAATTGTTCTACTTATCCTTGGTGCAAAGTTAATATAAAAAATCAGAATCTGCAAGAATAAAAAATAAATTATAGCAAATTCTTAAGTTGTTTTCTCATTTTTCTCATTTAGTATTTCATGGAAAAGACTAATTTTGCGTTCGGTAAATCGTTTTCGTTCGTTTGACTCGATAAATACAATTAATGAATGATCAAAATACAATTGATGAGTCGGGTAAATGTAGAAGGCGATTTGATGAAGCAACAGATAATAATTAAAAACGAACTAAACAATGACATTATGGTGAACAGATTTATTCTTAATGAAGTGTCTTATTTTGGCCCAGGTGCCCGTAAAGAACTCCCAACTGTAGTTGCAAATCGCGGATGGAAAAAAGCTTTGGTTGTTACGGATAAGGGATTGATGAAATTCGGAGTTGCGAAAATGGTGCTGGATGTGCTGGATGATGCAAATATCGCATACGAGGTTTTTGATGATGTCAAGCCAAATCCAACTGTTACAAATGTAACGATGGGTGTTGAGGCTTGCAAAAAGGCAGAAGCAGATTTTATTGTTGCGATTGGTGGTGGTAGTTCGATGGATACTGCCAAGGGTATTGGAATCGTCGTTAACAATCCGGAGTTTGCTGATATCGTTTCTTTGGAAGGTGTGGCTCCTACTAAAAATAAGTGCTTGCCAATAGTGGCTCTTCCTACTACTGCAGGTACGGCTGCTGAGACAACTATCAATTATGTGATTATAGACGAGAAGCGCCAGCAGAAGATGGTGTGCGTAGATCCTAATGATATTCCAGCAGTTGCTATTGTTGATGCAGAATTGATGTACTCTTTGCCAAAGGGGTTGACTGCTGCTACGGGTATGGATGCAATGACACATGCTATTGAAGGATTGATAACCAAGGCTGCTTGGGAAATGAGTGATATGTTTGAGTTGAAAGCCATTGAGATGATTTATAAGTATCTGCCAATAGCTGTGAATGATCCAGAGAATCCTGAAGGAAGAAATGGTATGGCTGTTGCCCAGTATATTGCTGGTATGGCTTTTTCCAATGTGGGTTTGGGTGTAGATCATGGTATGGCTCACCCGATGAGTGCTCTTCATGATGTTCCTCACGGAGTAGCTTGTGCTATTCTTTTGCCAACAGTTATGCGCTATAATATGGAGGTAAGTATTTCCAAATATGTAGATATAGCTAAGGTTGTGGGTGTATATAAAAATGGTATGACTGATCAGGAAGCTGCAGAGGCTGCTTGTGATGCTATTGAAAAATTGTCCAGACTTGTTGGTATTCCTCAGCATCTTACAGATTTAGGCATTACCGAAGCGGATATTCCTGCATTGGCAGAACAGGCAATCACTGATGTTTGTACTCCGGGTAATCCTCGTGAAGTTACTAAGGAGGATATTCTTGCATTGTATCATCAGATTTTGTAATGATATATAAAACAATCTTGTGCCTTGTTTAACAAGTGTACTAAATGTGATAAACGACAAGCGTATGTAGCAGGCGGTAAAAAGTTTGTATATATCTTGCAATGGTATGTCGTATTACATTATTATATATTATAATATATCTGCCCATACTTTTATTTTTCCCTGCCCAGACAATAATTTTTCCGTGGGCAGGGAAAAATAAAAGTGGGGTGTTCCTTTGAGAATGGGTACTGTTAGGATTGCGTTTTTATGGAGATTGGTAAAAACATAAAAGCGTAAAAATAGACTATAATAAGATATAATCATATGTTTGTAGTCTTTTGTGTGCCCACACGATAAAATTCTGAATAGTTTTGAATAAGATGTCGAAAATAGCCTATTTGTATTCGTTTTTAATGAATATATGTTAAATTTGTGTTAAAATACAAACTTTTTTCTTGAATTATTTGGAGGGTAAGAAAATTGTTTGTACTTTTGCACTCGCTTTTGAGAAATCAAGCATTCCTCAAGGCGATAAAGAAAGAGTTCTTTGAAAGATTTTACATAAACAGACAAGTAGTACAAGAAGCGGTTAACTTCTTAGAAATAAGTAAGTTGACTGGGTAAAAGAAACGAACCGTCAAGAAATTGACAAGTCAGGTTTACTAAGCTTCAATAAACGAAAAAGGATATTCGTCCTAAGTACAGACAACAAACACTTCGCCTGTTTTTCGGAACAGGCAGAGTAAAAATGATATTTTACAATGGAGAGTTTGATCCTGGCTCAGGATGAACGCTAGCTACAGGCTTAACACATGCAAGTCGAGGGGAAACGACATCGAAAGCTTGCTTTTGATGGGCGTCGACCGGCGCACGGGTGAGTAACGCGTATCCAACCTGCCCACCACTTGGGGATAACCTTGCGAAAGTAAGACTAATACCCAATGATATCCCACGAAGACATCCGAATGGGATTAAAGATTTATCGGTGATGGATGGGGATGCGTCTGATTAGCTTGTTGGCGGGGTAACGGCCCACCAAGGCGACGATCAGTAGGGGTTCTGAGAGGAAGGTCCCCCACATTGGAACTGAGACACGGTCCAAACTCCTACGGGAGGCAGCAGTGAGGAATATTGGTCAATGGGCGAGAGCCTGAACCAGCCAAGTAGCGTGCAGGACGACGGCCCTATGGGTTGTAAACTGCTTTTATAAGGGAATAAAGTGAGTCTCGTGAGGCTTTTTGCATGTACCTTATGAATAAGGACCGGCTAATTCCGTGCCAGCAGCCGCGGTAATACGGAAGGTCCGGGCGTTATCCGGATTTATTGGGTTTAAAGGGAGCGTAGGCCGGAGATTAAGCGTGTTGTGAAATGTAGAGGCTCAACCTCTGCACTGCAGCGCGAACTGGTCTTCTTGAGTACGCACAACGTGGGCGGAATTCGTGGTGTAGCGGTGAAATGCTTAGATATCACGAAGAACTCCGATTGCGAAGGCAGCTCACGGGAGCGCAACTGACGCTGAAGCTCGAAAGTGCGGGTATCGAACAGGATTAGATACCCTGGTAGTCCGCACGGTAAACGATGGATGCCCGCTGTTGGCCTGAATAGGTCAGCGGCCAAGCGAAAGCATTAAGCATCCCACCTGGGGAGTACGCCGGCAACGGTGAAACTCAAAGGAATTGACGGGGGCCCGCACAAGCGGAGGAACATGTGGTTTAATTCGATGATACGCGAGGAACCTTACCCGGGCTTGAATTGCAGAGGAAGGATTTGGAGACAATGACGCCCTTCGGGGTCTCTGTGAAGGTGCTGCATGGTTGTCGTCAGCTCGTGCCGTGAGGTGTCGGCTTAAGTGCCATAACGAGCGCAACCCCTCTCCTTAGTTGCCATCAGTTTAAGCTGGGCACTCTGGGGACACTGCCACCGTAAGGTGTGAGGAAGGTGGGGATGACGTCAAATCAGCACGGCCCTTACGTCCGGGGCTACACACGTGTTACAATGGCAGGTACAGAGAGAGGGTTGTACGTAAGTGCGATCAAATCCTTAAAGCCTGTCTCAGTTCGGACTGGGGTCTGCAACCCGACCCCACGAAGCTGGATTCGCTAGTAATCGCGCATCAGCCATGGCGCGGTGAATACGTTCCCGGGCCTTGTACACACCGCCCGTCAAGCCATGAAAGCCGGGGGCGCCTGAAGTCCGTGACCGTAAGGAGCGGCCTAGGGCGAAACTGGTAATTGGGGCTAAGTCGTAACAAGGTAGCCGTACCGGAAGGTGCGGCTGGAACACCTCCTTTCTGGAGAGACGATTATCCTATGGAGAAATAGGAATCTGATAAAAGTTCGCTTCTCTTCTTGTACGCACCATCTGTTTAATTAAATAAGAGATAGAGAATGTTCGGCAGAGATGCTACTCTTTACCAACACAGTCCTATAGCTCAGTTGGTTAGAGCGCCACACTGATAATGTGGAGGTCGGCAGTTCAAATCTGCCTGGGACTACTTCTCAATTGATATCTCGACTTGGGGGATTAGCTCAGTTGGCTAGAGCACCTGCTTTGCAAGCAGGGGGTCAACGGTTCGAATCCGTTATTCTCCACTCCAAAGGAAAAGGCTGGTATGAAGTATTTTACTTTTTTACCTTTTTACCCTTTTACCTTTAAAAGATCTTTGACATATTGACACAAGCAAAACTGTAAGTAATGAACTTTAGTTCAGACTAAAGTAAATCAAATCGCAAGATGAGATTTCACTTTGTTAGAATACAGCTGAAAGTATGAGCTACTTATTCGTTATTCGGAAACGAGTAACAAGAATACAGTCGTAAAGAAAGTAAGAAAGGGCGTATGGCGGATGCCTAGGCTCACGGAGGCGATGAAGGACGTGATAAGCTGCGATAAGCTTCGGGTAGGTGCAAATAACCCCTGATCCGAGGATTTCCGAATGGGACAACCTAGCCGTCTGAAGGACGGTTACTAGCACCTAAGTGTTAGAGCTAACGCAGGGAACTGAAACATCTTAGTACCTGCAGGAAGAGAAAATAAATGAATGATTCCCCCAGTAGTGGCGAGCGAACGGGGAACAGCCCAAACCGTTGACGTCGCAAGACGCCATCGGGGTTGTAGGACCGCGACATTGTATTGAAATGGTGAGTGGAAGTATCTGGAAAGTTACATCACAGAAGGTGATAGTCCTGTACACGAAGCCAAATCAAGCATAGCGGTATCCTGAGTAACGCGGGACACGAGGAATCCTGCGCGAATCTGCC